>NZ_JBJHPC010000138.1:0-13808 GCF_045257485.1 Streptomyces sp. YS-3
GTCCCGCCCGGTTACTCCGGCTCCTCCACTCCGATCCGTCGCAGCAGCTCCATCAACTGCTCGCGTTCGGCCGCGCTCAGCGGCGCGAGGAGGGTGTCGTTGGCCCGTTCGGCCGCCGCCGCGCAGCGGGTCAGCATCGCCTCGCCCTCCGGAGTGACCGTCACCGCGTTCTTGCGGCGGTCGCGGGGGTCCGGCTCGCGTACGACATAGCCGTCGGCCTGCAGGTCGTTGAGGACGCCGACCAGGTCCTTGGGGTCGAGCGCGATCCGGCGCCCGAGGTCGGCCTGGGCGAGCGGGCCGTGCTCGGAGACGGCCGCCAGCACGGCGTGGTGCCACATCTTGGCGCCCTCGCGCCCGATAGCCCGCGCCACCATGCTCCGGCCCCGGGCGGCCACCCGGCCCAGGACCCAGCTGGGCAGCGTCTGGATGCGCTGGAGGGCGGGGAGGGAGTCGGCGTGTTCGGTCACGTCACCGACCCTACCCTCCAAACCATTGGACTTCCCAACGATTATCCGTTTACCGTTGGGGCCACCAATGAATTGCGTCGGTGAACCATCACATACCGGGAGAGTCCATGCGCCGTGTTCGCTTCGAGGTCAACGGCGGCCCCGAGGTCCTGTTCATCGAGGACGTCGAGGTCCCCGCGCCCGGCCCCGGTGAGCTGCTGATCCGCACCGACGTCATCGGCGTCACCCTGCCCGTCGTCCGCAAGGTGCGCGAGGGAAAGGAGCCGTTCCCGCTCGGCGGCGAGGTCGCGGGCACGGTGGCCGCGGTCGGCGAGGGCGTCACCGCCTTCGCCGTGGGCGAGCGCGTGACAGGGCTCTGCTTCTCGTACGGGTACGCCGAACTGGCCGTCCTGCACGAGTCCATGACCTCCCGCGTCCCCGACCACGCCACCCCCGTCGAGGCTGTCGCGCTCGTCCGCAGCGGTCTGGTGGCACGGGGCGCCCACGAGGCGGCGCGTCCCGGGCCCGGGGAATCGGTGCTGGTGACGGCGGCGGCGAGCGCGGTCGGGCAGCTCGCCCTCCAGCTGGCCCGGGCGGGCGGGGCGAGCCGGGTGGTGGCGGCGGTGAGCTCCGCCGACAAGGCCGCCTTCGTACGGGAGAAGGGCGCCGACGAGGTGGTGCTCTACGGCGACGCGTCCTGGGGCGAGCCGGTCGACGTCGTCCTCGACGGCGTGGGCGGCGAGTTGCTCACCCCGGCGGTGCGGGCGCTCGCCCCCGGTGGCCGGCTGGTCGCCTTCGGCTCGGGCGGCGGCACGGTCGAGGTCTACGACCTGCTCGTCGGCGGGAAGTCTGTGGTCGCCTTCCAGATGGCGATGATCGCGCGCGGCAGGCCCGAGCTGTACGCGGCCTGGCGCGAGGAGCTGTGGGAGCTGCACCGCACCGGGAAGCTGCGCGCGGCCGTCCACGCGGAACTGCCGCTGGAAGAGGCCGCCCACGCGCATCGGCTCATCGAGTCACGGCGCAACCTGGGCAAGGTCGTACTCGTCACCGGCGCCGCGTGACGGCGGCGGACGGCGCCGCCCCTCGGCGCGGGAGGTGGCGGACGCGCTCGCGGCGGCGTCCTGGCGAGCGGCCTCAGCCCGCGTACGTCAGCCGCTTGACCTGGCGCAGCAGAGGGGCGGTCTCGACGTGCCGGACGCCCTCCAGCATGCCGAGCTTCTCGCTGAGGTACGCGTAGAGCCCGGCCGCGTCCCGGCAGATGACCACCGCGACGAGGTTGGCCGGACCGGAGGTGGCACCGGCGAAGGCCACCTCCGGGTGGGCGGCCAGGGCCTCGCCCACCGTGGCCAGCGCCGAGGGGGCCACCGTGATCCACAGCAGCGCCCGGCTGTGGAAGCCGAACCGGGCCGTGTCGAACTCGACGTCGAAGAACACGGCCCCCCAGCGCACCAGCTGGTCCAGGCGCCGCTTGACGGCGGACTCCGAACGCCCGGTGGCCTTCTGGAGCTCGGGGTAGCCCGCCCGGCCGTTGCGGGCCAGCGCGGCGATCAGGGTTTCGTCCGACTCGTCGAGCCGGATCGGCCCGTCCGGGGGCTGCACCGGCTCGGGCAGCAGCGCGGCCCGCTCCTCGGCGGTGAGCGCCGAGTCCTTGGTGAACCAGCCGAGCGGGCCGCCGTAGAAACGGTGGAGCAGCTGGTGGGCGCCGATCTCGACGATGCTCGGAGTGCGCGGCAGCTTGCCGAGCAGCAGTGCCTCGTGGTCCTCGGGCCGGCGTGTCTCGGTCGTGCACACCACCTCGGTGCCGCCCGAGGTCAGCGCGATCCAGGCGGTGTCGGGGCGCCGCGCGAGCGCGGTGGCGATGGAGACGGAGGCGTCCGGGGTGCAGCGCAGCCGCAGCATCCAGCGGGTGTGGCCGAGCCGCTCGGTGTCGCGGGCCCCCACGACACGCAGCTCGCCCTCCGCGTACAGCCTGCGGTAGCGGCGGGCGACGGTCTGGTCGGAGACACCGAGCACGGCGGCGATCCGGCTGAACGGGGCCCGGCCGTCCAGGACGAGCGCGCTCACCAGACGTTGGTCGAGTTCGTCGAACTCGGGTGAATCCATCGGCCTGTGCCCCCATGATGTCGGATTCCTGCGTGATCGGTGAACTGAGTGGAACTTCAGTTCGGTCTCGATCGATCGTACGGGACGACAAACGACTGATCCGGAGGAATGTGATGCGCAAGTGGGGGCCGTTGGTCGCCGTGTGTCTGGGAACGTTCATGCTGCTGCTGGACGTGACCATCGTGACGGTGGCGCTGCCGGACATGGCGAGTTCGCTGGACGCCTCGCTGTCGAGCCTGCAGTGGGTGATCGACGTATACGCGCTGGCGCTGGCCGCGCTGCTGCTCGGCGCCGGTGCGGGCGCTGACCGCGCCGGGCGCCGGAAGTTCTACGCGGCGGGCACGGTGCTCTTCGCGGGCGCCTCCCTCGCCTGCGGCCTCGCGGACGACGCGGGCACGCTGATCGCGATGCGCGCGCTCCAGGGTGTCGGCGCCGCCGCGATGTTCGCGACCACCCTGCCGCTGCTCGGCGCCGCCTACCAGGGCCGTGACCGATCGGTGGCGCTCGGGGTGTGGGGCGCGGTCAACGGCGCCGCCGCGGCGCTCGGCCCGATCCTGGGCGGGCTGCTCACCGAGGGGTTCGGATGGCGGTGGATATTCTTCGTCAACCTTCCGGTGAGCGCCGCCGCGGTGTGGCTGACGCTGCGGGTGGTCCCGGAGTTCAAGAGCCCGGCGGGCGGGCGCCCCGACTGGGCGGGCACGGCCCTGTTCGCGCTCTTCGCCGGAACCCTCACCTACGGGGCGGTGAACGCGGGCTCCGACGGCTGGGGCGCCACCCGCACCCTGCTCTCCTTCGCCGTGGCGGTGGCCGCGCTGCTGGCCTTCGTCCTGGTGGAGAGCCGCACCGAGCATCCGCTGATGGATCTGTCGCTGCTGCGGCGCCCGGCCTTCGTCGGCGTGCTGGTGGCGGCGCTCGCACTGAACTCGGCCGCCTTCGGGGTGCTCCCGTACACCTCGATCTGGCTCCAGACGCTCCTGGGCATGAGCCCGGTGACCGGCGGTCTGGCGCTGGTGCCGCTGGCGCTGGCCTCGTTCGCGACCTCGGCGCTCGGCGGCCGGTTCCTGCACGGTGTCTCGCAGCGGCTGCTGCTCTGCCTCGGGCTGCTGCTCATCGCCGCCGGACTGTTCGGGCAGGCGCTGCTGGACGCGGGCTCGGACTGGACGGCGCTGGTGGCGGGGCTGGTGGTGACCGGTGTCGGCGTCGGCCTGGTCAGCCCGGCGCTCGCCTCGGCCGCGCTCGCGTCGGTGCCGCAGCGCAGCAGCGGTATGGCGACCGGCGCGATGAACACCGTGCGCCAGCTCGGCTACGCGGTCGGCATCGCGGTGTTCGGCACCCTGGCCACCTCCCGGATGGCCGACTCGCTGGACAGCACCTCCGAGGCACGGGCACTGGCGGGCGGCGCGGCCGGGTCGCTGCGCGGCCGGGTCCCGGACGAGGCGCTGCACACCGCCTTCGCCTCGGGGCTGAACGGCGCCGCGGTGGCGGCCGGGGTGCTCGCCGTGGCCGCCGGGCTCGCGGTCTTCGCGCTGGTACGGACGCCGTCGGCCGCGCCTGCGCAGGTACGGACCAACGGCCCGGTGCCGGTAGAGCGGGCGTGACCAGGTCGTACAGATTCCGTGGAGAAAAGACGGCCCGCTCCTGACTCCAGGGTCAGAATGGGGGACGCTCGGGCCGGGCGGGGCCGTTTCCACGGTGCTGACCTGTAGTGATGCCGATCACTGCCGCACTTGACCGTATTCCTTGACGCCCCTCCCCCCGGGACCCCGGGTGGGGTACCGTCACCGGCGCTGTGCGGAGCGCCACAAGGAGCAAGGTATTGCGCGAGTTCACTGTCCCACCCATGGCGACGGCGCCTCACGTCGGCGGGCTCGCGGACGTGGTGTTCGACCATGCCCTGGACGACCCGGACCGGGTCGCGCTGGCCCGCAAGGACGCGGCGGGCCAGTGGGAGGACGTGAGCTCGGCGCGCTTCCGCGACGAGGTGCTGGCGCTCGCCAAGGGGCTGATCGCGGACGGTGTGCGGTTCGGGGACCGGGTCGCGGTGATGTCGAGGACCCGCTACGAGTGGACGCTCTTCGACTTCGCGCTCTGGTCCATCGGCGCCCAGCCGGTGCCCATCTATCCGACCTCCTCCGCCGAGCAGGTCTTCTGGATGCTGCACGACTCCGAGGTCACCGCGTGTGTGGTCGAGCACGAGGACCACGCCATGACCATCGGCTCGGTCGTGGACCGGCTGCCGCACCTCAAACGCCTGTGGCAGCTGGACGCGGGAGCGCTGGCCGAGCTCCTTGCGGCGGGTGAGCAGATCGACGACGACGTGGTGCACCGCCACCGGCGCGCGGTCACCCCCGAGTCGACCGCGACCGTCATCTACACCTCCGGCACCACCGGCCGCCCCAAGGGCTGTGTGATCACCCACGCCAACTTCATGTTCGAGGCGGACACCATGGTCGCCCGCTGGGAGCCGGTCTTCCACTCGCGCCCCGGTGACGAGGCCTCGACGCTGCTCTTCCTGCCGCTGGCGCACGTCTTCGGCCGGATGGTGGAGGTCGCCGCGGTCCGGGGCCGGGTGAAGCTGGGCCACCAGCCCGCGCTGTCCGCCTCCGCGCTCCTGCCCGACCTCCGGTCGCTGCGGCCCACCTTCATCCTGGCGGTCCCGTACATCTTCGAGAAGGTCTTCAACACCGCCCGTCGGCGCGCCGAGGCGGAGGGGAAGAGGAGCGCCTTCGACAAGGCCGTCGACATCGCGGTGAAGTACGCGGAGGCGATGGAGGAGAAGGCGTTCGGGCTGGGCCCGGGGCCCTCGGCGGCGCTGCGGATGCAGCACCAGTTCTTCGAGAAGGTCGTGTACGGCAAGGTCCGCGACGCGATGGGCGGCAGGGTGCGGCACGCGATGTCCGGCGGCTCCAGCATGGGCCGCCGACTCGGGCTGTTCTTCGCCGGAGCCGGGGTGACGATCTACGAGGGGTACGGTCTGACCGAGTCCACGGCCGCCGCCACGGCCAACCCGCCCGAGCGCACCCGGTTCGGGACCGTCGGCCAGCCGGTGCCGGGCACCACCGTGCACATCGCGGAGGACGGCGAGGTGTGGCTCCACGGCGGCCAGGTGTTCTCCGGCTACCTCAACGAGCCCAAGGCGACCGAGCGCGTCCTCAAGGACGGCTGGCTGGCCACCGGTGACATCGGCGCGCTCGACGAGGACGGCTATCTGACCATCACCGGCCGCAAGAAGGAGATCCTGGTGACCTCCGGCGGCAAGAGCGTCTCGCCGGTGGCCCTGGAGGAGCGGGTGCGCGCGCACCCGCTGGTCGCCCAGTGCATCGTCGTCGGGGACGACCGCCCCTACATCGCGGCCCTGGTCACCCTCGACCAGGAGGGCGTCGACCACTGGCTGGCGATGCGCAACAAACCGTCGATGACCCCGTCGGAGCTCGTACGCGACCCCGACCTGGAGACCGAGGTGCGGCGCGCGGTGGTCGCCGCCAACACCCTGGTCTCCACAGCCGAGCAGATCCGTACCTTCCGGATCCTCGCCCATCAGTTCACCGAGGAGCACGGTCTGCTCACCCCGTCGCTGAAGCTCAAGCGGCGGGCCATCGAGGAGGCCTACACGGTGGAGGTGGACGCCCTGTACCGCTGAGCCGTCGCGGTACAGGGCGGGCCGCCCCCTCTCAGCCGGCCGGGGCTCCTCCTCTCCGGCTCACTTGATCTGCACCTTGAAGACCTTGTCCGAGCCGGCGGGCGCGTGGCCGTTGTTGTCGCAGTTGGTGGTCGACAGCCACAGCGCGTCCTCCCCCGGCACCTTGGTGACCGTGCGCAGCCGGCCGTAGGAGCCGACGTAGTACGCGGTCGGTGTGCCCACCGTCTCGGTGTCACCGTTGATCGGGACGCGCCACAGCCGCTCGCCCTTGAGCGCCGCCAGGTAGATGACGTTGCGGACGATGGCGATCCCGCTGGGCGAGGCCTGCGCGACGGGCCAGGACGCCTTCGGGTTGGTCATTCCGGCCGTGGAGCAGGGGCCCTCGCACACCGGCCAGCCGTAGTTGCCGCCCGGCTTGATGAGGTTGAGCTCGTCCTTGGAGCTGTTGCCGAACTCTGCCTCCCACAGCCGGCCGCTCCGGTCGAAGGCCAGGCCCTGCGGGTTGCGGTGGCCGTAGCTGTAGACGTAGGTGCCGAACGGGTTGCCGGGGGCCGGTTTGCCGTCGGTGGTCATCCGCAGGATCTTGCCGTTGAGGGAGGCCTTGTCCTGGGCGAGGTCGGGGGTCTGGGCCTCGCCGGTCGAGACGTACAGATACCCGTCCGGGCCGAAGGCGAGCCGACCGCCGTTGTGGTACTTGCTCTTCTTGATCCCCTTGAGGAGGACGGTGTACTCACCGAGCGAACCGCCGTCGTACGTCATACGCACCACCCGGTTGCCCTCGGCGGCGCTGTGCATGAAGTAGACGCGATGGTTGGTGGCCCACTTCGGGTCCACCGCGACCCCCATCAGACCGCCCTCGCCATCGGTGGTGACCGCGTTGGGCACGGTTCCGACCTGCGTCTTCGTACCGGTGGGGGTCACCTTGAAGACCTTGAAGCTGTCCCGCTCGGTGACCAGGGCGCTGGATCCGTCCGGCATCCAGAAGGTGCCCCACGGGATGGTCCAGCCGCTGGAGAGCGTGCCGATGGAGGACGGCACACCGCCGTCGCTGCGGCAGGCGCCGGTGGTGAAGGTGACCGCGTTGCCGGGCGGCGAGGTGTTGCCGCCGGCGTCCCTGGCGACCACGGTCAGGGTGTACGGGCTGTCGCAGGCGAGCCCGGTCACGGTGACGGCGGTGGCAGGGGGTTTCCCGGTGACGGTCTTGTAGACGCCGGCGCCGCTGCGCACCTCGTAGGCGGTGACCCCCTGGTCGTCGCTGGAGGCGCCCCACTTCAGGTCCGCGCTGTCGGCGGTGACACGGGACGCGGTGAGGGTGCCGGGGGTCGTCGGCGGGGAGGTGTCGGTGCTGGGCCGGGTGGTGCAGTCGGCGGCGGCGCTGGCCGGGGAGACGTTCTGGGCCGCGTCCCGGGCGAACACCGTGAGGTTGTAGGGGGTGTTGGGGCTCAGGCCCGTGAGGGTGTCGGAGGTGAGGTTGCCCGCCACCTCGTCGATCTTGTTGCCGTGTTCGTAGACGTCGTACATCGACACACCCACGTTGTCGCTGGAGGCGCCCCAGCTCAGGGTGAGCGAGTCCTCGGTGACGGCCGAGCAGGTGGGCGCACCGGGTGCGGTGGGTGCCTGACCGTCGCCGCCGGAGGCCTGGACGTCGAGGTAGTCGATGTTGGCGAGGCCCGCCGCGGTGGTGGCGCTGAGCCGGACCTTGTTGGCGCCCGCCCGCACCGGCGCGGAGAGGGTGGAGGTGGTCCAGGTGTCCCAGTCGGCGGTGGCGCCGAAGGCACGGGTGGCGGCGACGGTGGAACCGTTGACCTGGACGTCGGCGGGGCGGTCGGCGGTGGTGCCGTTGGCGTAGCGCACCCCGAGCGCGGCGTTGCCGGCGGCGGGGGCGTCGACGGTGAACTCCACATACGCGCCCACCGCGTTGCCGGAGTTGACGAACCCGGTGCCGGAGTAGCCGGAGTGGTTGGTGTCGACGGTGGAGCCGGCCGAGTAGGCGGCCTTCTCCGCCTCGTAGCGGGTGGGCGCGGCGGAGGCCGAGGGGGGCACCGCCTGCACCAGCGCCGCGCAGAGCAGCAGCACGGCGCCGGCGGCCGTCTTCCTCGCGAGGCCTCGCACGGGCCGTGGGGGTGGAGCGAATCGCATGTGCTGTCCCTTCACCCTCATTGCGGCACCCAGTAGTTGCCGGACGCGACGATCATGGACTGGAGCTGGACGCTCGCTCCGTAGTAGAGCTTGGGGTCCACCTTGGTGCCGACGAGCTTGCCCCACAGCGCGTCGAGCCAGGACTGCGAGCCGGGGTCGGTGAGCGCGGTGACGGCGAAGGGCGCGGTGAACGCCATGTCGTGGCCGTTCTCGAACGCCGAGCCGTTGAGGCGGTAGCCGGTGCCGATCTTGTCCGGGTCACCGCCGGTCTTGGCCCTGATCCAGCTGTTGAGCTTGCGCGCGGAGGCGAGCGAGGCGGCGTCGCCGCTGGTCACCGCGTCCGCGCCGATCCGCCACGGGTCGCGGCAGGCGTTCCAGCCGAAGTCGCCGTCGTGGGAGCTCTCCAAGACCTTGCCCGACGCGGGCTTGGGTGTCTTGTCGGTACCGACGACGAAGTCGGCCAGCAGCCCCGTGGAGCCCGCGTACTTCGACTGCTGGGAGGTGATCAGCTTCTGGTGCGCGCCGCGGATCGTGTCCCAGGCGCGGTCGCCGGTCGCCGTCCGGAAGGCGCGGAAGTGGTCGGTCATCCAGTCCGAGGAGCGGGTGATCCAGTGGTGGGACTCGCCGGAGTCGGACCAGTCACCGAGCAGCATGAGGTGGGTGGTGGGGTTGACCTCGCTCTTCTTGATGGCGGCGATGTGCTTCACCGCCAGCGCCCGGTAGTCGTAGGTGCCACCGCTCCCCCACTGCCGGTCGGCGAGCAGCAGTCCGTACGCCACGTCGAGGTCGCCGTCGGTGGCCGAGTCGGAGCCGTCGACGCTTCTGCAGGAGGAGTCCTGCTCGGCGGCGAGCAGCCCGGAGTTGTTCACCGAGGGGTGGGCCAGGGTGTATTTGACGAGTCCGTCGAAGATCTTCTTCGCGTCGGTGTCCGCCCCGGCCATCAGGGCGGTGACGACCATCCCGTACCCCTGTCCCTCGGCCACATAGGGGTGGTCGGCGTCCGGTGAGAGCACCTGGTACCAGCCGTTGCCGCAGTTCTGTTTCACGAAGGCGGCCTTCCACGCCCGGTAGGTCGCGACGACCTGCTGGTCGAGCGCCGACTGCGCGCCGCTGGGCTTCAGCGTGCCCGCCGCGTAGGGGAACTGGTGGCTGCCGAAGGGGACGGCCGGGCCCGCGTCGGCCGCGGCTGCGGGCTGGGGGGTGGTGAGCGCGCCGGTCAGGAGGGCCGCGACACCGGCGAGGGCGCCTGCCACCGGGAGGCGGCGCCGGACGGTCTGCTGCATGGTCATCTCCGCTCCCTCAGCCGGTGTACTGGACGACGATCTTGGTGAAGGCGTAGGGCGCCTGGGAGACCCCGCTGCACGAGTCCCCGCTGCCGCCGCCCGAGCCGCACTGCCGGTCGCGGTTGACCGACCAGAAGGAGAACCGCGCGATGTGGTGCTGCCGGGCGTAGCCGAGGATGGTCTGGAAGTCGCCGGTGGTGACGGTCTCGCCCGCCTCGTCGGTCCTGCCGTTCATGGAGGACACCCCGATGTGGCGGTAGGCGGTGTCGTCGCCGTAGCCGTACGCGCTCTTCACCGCGGCCTTCAGCCCTTCGAGGGCGCTCACGGTCGCGGAGCCCATGGAGCCGCTGTGACCGCCGAAGTCGAAGGGCATGACCACCCAGCCGTCGTTGGCGAGCCCGGCCGCGGCGCCCTTCTTGATGAGGTCCTTGCCGTTGGCGTCCGGACCGCCGGGCGTGGTCCCCATGGTGACGTAGGTGACGATGCCGGGGTTGGCGTTCTTGACGATCTTGAGTGCGTCGACGACCCGCTTGCGGACCGTCGCGTTGGAGAACTCGGTGTTCTCGATGTCGATGTCCAGCGCCTTGAGGTGGTACGCGTTGATCACCTTCTGGTAGGCACCGGCCAGCGCGGTGGCGCTGGAGCACTTCTCGCCGAGCTTATTGCCGCTCCAGCCGCCGACGGAGACGACGACGTCACCACCCGCGCCCCGGATGGCGTTGATGGCGGACTGGTCCGAGCCGCCGGTGAGCGCCCGGGTGCCGTCCCACTTCGGGTTGCAGCCGCCGTCGGAGAGGACGAACGCGAGGGTGAACCACTTGACGCCGGTGGCGGCCATGACGTCGGTGGGCTTCTGCGGGTTGCCCCAGCCCAGGTACTCGTAGGGGGCGGCGGCCATGGTGCCCGCGGCGAGCGGCGGGGAGGCGACGGCCCTGGATCCGGAGGCGACCAGAGGCAGGACGAGACAGCCGAGGCCGGCGGCGACCGCGGCGGCGCGGCGTCGGGGAGCGGCAGCGTGCATGGGGGGTTCCTTCCGAGGGGGGAGAGTTAGGAAAGCTTCCTAACCAACACTGCATAGAGCAGTGCCTGAAGGGCCTGATGTCAATGGCCCGTACCGCCCCAACTGCCTTGCAGGCAGGGCGGCTTGGGGTGCTTTGGCGGGAGAGCGCCCGGGATCATCCCCGGTCGGGGCGGCCCGGCGCGATGGACGCGGGGTACGCCGAGCCGAGCCAGGACTCGTCGATCCGCAGGCGCTTGTAGCGGGCGGTGTCCGAGGCGGCGGCGTAGGTGCTGGTGACTTCGAGACGGACATGGCGGGTGGTGGTCGCCGGCAGGTCGATGAACGCCACGCCCCGCGCGCTGGGCAGCGTGCCGGACTTCACCGGACTCCCCCAGTGACTCCCGTCCGCGCTGACGTACACCTTGTAGCCCTTGATACGGGCCGACTGCTCGGTGTCCGAGCGGGCGTAACTCACGGAGTCCTCACGCTGGTTGACGCCCAGGTACCGCACCTTCCTGGCCGTGCCGAGGTCGTAGTCGAGCCGGACCGGGAGCGTCCCCGCGTTGTCCCAGTACGTCAGATACCTGCCGTCGGCGGCGGCCGACGCGGGGTGCCCGCTCGCCGAGGCGTCGGCGGTCAGGGTGTAGCCCGAGGCGGGGATGATCCCGGTCCGGCCGGCCGTGGTGACCTTGAAGACGGTGTCGTACGGGTCCCAGCCGCCCAGACCGCTGAGGGTGAGCGTGCCGCCGGACTGGCTGTGGGCGATCGCGGCGCCCGTACGGAGGTTGGTCACCCCGGTCACCCGGTAGCCGTTGTCGCGCAGTTGGAGCGTGGAGGTGCTGGGAGGGGTGAGGACATGGATGTACTGACGGTCGGGATCGGCCCTGCCGACGGTGGTGACGCCGTGGGCCCCGTCGTTCCAGAAGCCGGGCTTGAGCCCGCCGTACAGGTATCCGCCACCCTCGACGCCGTGCAGCGACTCCCAGATGGGGTTCAGATAGCCGTCGGCGAAATCGTTGAAGGAAGCCTGGTTCGACGGGAACTCCCCGTTCACCTGGGCCGTTTCCGCCATGAGGGCTTTCACCGACGACCCGGCGTTGGTGATGAGCCGTCCCAGCGTGAGCCGCTTGTCGACGCTCGGATTCGATCCGTCGTACCACCAGGCGCCGGTGGACGGCAGTTTGAAGTCGGCCTCGGTGAGACGGGGTTGGGCCGTGTAGAGCGCCTGCGGATAGTCGTAGGCGGGGCTCATCCCGGTCTTCTGCTCATTGCTGATCATATCCATGACCGGCGTGTCTTCGTTGTTGTTGCTGAGCGTGAAGGAGGGGCGTCTCTGCTGGATCTGGGTGTAGAGGTGATGGCTCTCCCAGTAGGCGTTGTCGTTGTCGATCCAGAAGCCGCCGAGGTCGGGGTAGCGGTCCATGACCTCGAAGAAGTTGTCGTAGCTGAACTGCCCGAATCCGTCGCGGGTGGTCAGGTCGACACTGCTTCCCTTGTACGAGGAGTAGCCGGCGGAGTCCAGCCACTCATGGCCGCCCTCGTTGTGCCACTGGGGGTCGTCGGTCATGTAGAGGATGGTCTTCAGGCCCTTGGCCTTGGCCGCCGCGATCAGCTCGCCCAGGAAGTCCCGCTCGGTGGAGCAGCTGCCGGGGATCTTCGAGGGCCAGGGCCGCGCGTAGCCGAGGCGGCTGTGGAAGGTGGCGAGGACCAGGTACTGGGCGTGCAGCTTCTGGGCCTCCCTGACCCAGTAGTCGGGTGTCCAGCCGCCACGGGTGACGTCCGCCTCCCAGCCCGAACAGCTGGTGTGCGCGGGCGCGGTCCGCTCGCCCCAGTGCAGGAAGAGCCCGGAGGTGGAGGCGCGCAGGAAGTCCTGGCGCGGGTTCTGGAGGTCGGCCCGTGCGGGTCCTTGGAAGGAGAGCGCGCCGAGCGCGAGCGCCAGGACGAGCAGGATGCGGGCGAGGGCGCCGCCGCCTCTGTTGGTGCCGGTGTTCGTCATCGGTCCGCCCCCAGTTGCTCATTCATGATCAGGAAGGCGCCGAGGCCGTGGAAGTCGTTGGTGGCCCGGGTGCGGGCGACGTAGTAGGCGTAGTCGCCGACGTTGGTGCCGACGGAGATGTCGGTGAGCTCGGTGCGGCCGTCCGCGCCGAGCGAGATCCGGGCGAGGACACCCCGGTAGCCGCGCTGGGCGACGGCTTCGTAGCGCGGGTCGATGTATCCCTGCCGGACCGCACGGTCCAGCGCGTAGGTGAACATGCTGGAGCAGGACGTCTCGGTCCAGTCGTCCGGCCGGGCGCCCTGGTCGACGACCTGGAACCAGCGACCGCTCCGGGGGTCCTGATAGCGCTCCAGAGCGCCCGCGAGGCGGCGCAGATATGTGAGGAGCTCGGCGCGTCGGGGGTGCGCGGCGGGTAGCGCGTCCAGGACGCCGACGCTCGCCATCGCGTACCAGCCGATGGCGCGGCACCAGTGTTCGGGGGCGAGGCCGGTGGACTTGTCGGCCCAGGCCGCGGTGCGCGACTCGTCGTACGCGTGCTTGAGCAGCCCTCCGGCGACCTGCAGATGCCGTCCGTAGACGGCGAGTTGTGCGGCGGCCTCGTCGCCGGCGGACGCGGAGTCGCCGAACTCCTTGCCGTACTCGACGAGGAACGGGTTGACCATGTACACCCCGTCGGCCCACAGCTGATGGGCGCGGCTGCTGGTGTCGGCGTGCCAGAAGCCGCCGTCGGCGGTGCGCGGATAGGTGCTGAGGCGGTCGCGGATCTTCTTGGCGGCGATCCGGTAGCGGTCCTGTCCGGTCTCGTGGTGGAGGATCACGAGCAGACGGCCCGTCTGCATGCTGTCGAGGCTGTTGAAGCTCTGCCCGATTCCGCCCGAGCCGTCCACGAACCGGTCGACATAACTCCTGATATAGGCCAGCAGCTTGGGGTCGTGGGTGCGCCGGTAGACCTGGTACTGGCCGAAGAGGTACAGCCCGACCGGATAGGACCAGCCGCCGATCGATGTGGGGGTGTAGCGGGCCATGGTCGACTGCGTCATGGCGGCCGACCAGTCCACGACGGAACGGGCGTCGTCGCGGGCGTCGGAGCGGGTGCCCGGGCCGGAGGCCGGTCCGTGCGGGGCGGCGGTGGCGGGCGCGGTGGCGGTCAGGCCGCCCGCCGCGAGCGCGGCGGCCAGGGCGGCCGTGAGCAAGCGTGGAG
>NZ_JBJHPC010000139.1:0-13761 GCF_045257485.1 Streptomyces sp. YS-3
GAGTTGCGAGTTGCCCCATGTGCGGAATCACCGGCTGGGTGTCCTTCCACGGCGACACCCGTGACACCCGCGACCCCCACGACACCCGCGACCGTACGCGTACCCCGGTCATCGAGGCCATGACCGCCGCCCTCGCCCCGCGCGGCCCGGACGCGGGTGGTGTCTGGCTCGACGAGCACGCCGCGCTCGGCCACCGGCGTCTCGCCGTCATCGACCCGGCGGGCGGTGTGCAGCCCATGGCCGACCGCCCCGACGCCCCCACCGCCGTCCTCTGCTACAGCGGCGAGATCTACAACCACCATCAACTGCGCGCCGAACTGCGCCGGTTGGGGCACTCCTTCCACACCCGCAGCGACACCGAGGTGGTGCTGCGCGCCTACGCCCAGTGGGGCACCTCGCTCGCCGAGCACCTCGACGGCATGTTCGCGTTCGCCGTCTGGGACGCCCGCGCGCGGCGCCTGCTCCTCGTACGCGACCGGCTCGGCGTCAAACCGCTGTACTGGGCGGCCGTGGACGGCGGAATCGCCTTCGCCTCCGAACCCAAGGCCCTCTTCCGCCACCCCGAGGTACACCCACGGGTGGACGCCGACGGCCTGCGCGAGGCGTACAGCCTGGTCTTCAGCACCGGCCCCACCCTCTGGTCGGGCGTACGGGAGGTGGGGCCCGGCGGTCTGCTGGTCCTGGACCGAGGCGGCGTCCGCGAGCACTGCTACTGGCAGTTGCAGGCGGGTGTGCACACCGACGACCGGGACACCGCCGTCGACCGTGTCCGCGACCTGCTCGACACCGCCGCCCGCGCGCAGCTGGAGGCCGACGTCCCGCTCTGCGCCCTGCTCTCCGGCGGTATCGACTCCACCGTCCTGACCGCGCTGCTCGCCGACGAACTGCGCCTGCGCGAGGGCCCGGACGCGCGTCTGCGCAGTTACGCCGTCGACTACAGCGACCAGGCCGAGCACTTCACCGGCGACGTGCTGCGCACCGGCCACGACACCCCGTATGCCATCGAGGCGGGCGCCCACATCGGCACCGACCACAGCACCGTCGTCCTCGATCCGCGCACCCTGCTCGACCCCGGGCACCGCGCGGCGGTCGTGGCGGCCCGCGACTCCCCCATCGGAGTCGGCGACATGGACACCTCGCTGTATCTGCTGTTCGGTGAGATCCGCCGCCACTCCACCGTGGCCCTCTCCGGCGAGGCGGCGGACGAGGTGTTCGGCGGCTACCCCTGGTTCCACGACCCGAAGGCGCTGGCCGCCGACACCTTCCCCTGGCTCCTGGTCACCGGCGACGAGGCGGCGATGCCGCTCAACCCGGACCTGGACCTGCGGATCGCCGAGTTCCGCGACGACACCTACCGCGCCGCCCTCGCCGCCGTGCCGCACGCCGACAGCGAGAGCGCCGTGGAGCACCGGCAGCGCGAGATGCAGCACCTGTCGCTGACCCGCTGGCTGCGCCAGCTCCTGCACCGCAAGGACCGGCTCAGCATGGCGCGGGGCCTGGAGGTCCGGGTCCCGTACTGCGACCACCGGCTCGTCGAGTACGCCTTCGCCACCCCGTGGGCCCTCAAGAGCTTCGACGGCCGCGAGAAGAGTCTGCTGCGCGCGGCCGGCGCGGGACTCGCGCCCGAGTCGGTGCTGTGGCGGCCCAAGAACCACTACCCGGCCACCCACCACCCCGACTACAACCGGGGCCTGCAGGACATGGCCCGCGACGCCCTCGGCGCCTGCGGCGGCCGGGTCCGCGACCTCACCGACGAGACGCGCCTCAAGCCGTGCCTCGACGCCCCGCCGGACCGGCTCCCGTGGGGCCACCGCCTCCGCCTCGAACGCGTCGTCGACCTCGCCCTGTGGCTGGAGCACCACCAGCCCGAACTCGCCCTCTGAGGAGCGCCTTCCATGACCGTCCAGGAACCACGGCCCGCCGCCGGGAGCCCCGCCGAGCCCGTCCCGCTCATGGGCTGCCCGTACAAACGCGACCCGTACCCGCTGTACGAGCGGATGCGCGAGGCGGGACCCGTCCACCGGGTGGTGTTCCCCAGCGGGGTGAACGCCTGGCTCGTCACCGGGTACGAGGCCGCGCACGCGGCCCTCAACGACGAGCGGCTGGGCAAGAACCACGACCGGGGCAACGACCGCTGGCGCGAGCGCGCCTCGATCATGCCCGAGCCGCAGCACTCCCAGCTCCAGGTGCATCTGCTGCACCAGGACCCGCCCCGGCACACCCGGATGCGGCGGTTCGTGACGGACGCGTTCACCCCGCGCCGGGTGGACGAGCTGCTCCCCCGCTTCCAGGAGCTCGCCGACACACTGGTCGACGCCCTGCCCGAGGCGGGCCCGGCCGATCTCGTCGCCGCCTTCGCCGCCCCCTTCCCCTTCCGGGTCCTCGCGGAGACGATCGGCCTCCCGCCTGCCCTGGCCGGCCGGTTCGACCGCGACTGGGGCAAGGTCGTCCAGCCCGTCGGCCCCACCGACCCCGGCCGCCCGGCGTACGAGGCGCGGCTGCACGGCCTGCAGAGCTATATAGCCGAGGTGGTCGCCGACCGGCGGGCGCACCCGGGCGAGGACCTCCTGAGCCGGCTGGTGGCCGCCCGCGACGCGGACGAACTGACCCCCGAGGAACTCGACTCCATGATCTTCCAGCTTCTGGTCGCGGGCCAGGAGCCGGTCACCAACCAGATCACCACCGCGCTGGTCGCGCTGCTGCGCCACCCCGGCGAGCTGGCCCGGCTGCGCGACGACCCGGCGCTGCTGCCCCGCGCGGTCGAGGAACTCCTGCGCTACGACAGCGCCTTCGAGCTCACCACGTGGCGTTTCCTCGCGGAGGACGACGAGCTGTACGGCACGCGCGTCCTCGCCGGGGACTCGGTGATCGTCTCGCTGTGCGCCGCCAACCGCGACCCGCGCCGCTTCGAGGACCCCGACGCGCTGGTCCTCGACCGCTCCCCCAACCCCCATCTGGCGTTCGGCCACGGCATCCACTTCTGCCCCGGGGCGGCGCTCGCCCGGGCCGAGCTCCGGATCGCGCTGGGCACGCTCCTGTCCCGGCTGCCCGGGCTGCGGCTCGCCGTCGCGGACGAGGAACTGGAGTGGACGGGGGCGGTGCTGGGGCGGGGAACGACGCGGCTGCCGGTCGCGTACGACCACCGCGTCTGACACCTGGCCCGCCCTCCTCTCCCGTACGACGAACCCAACGACAGCGCCGACACCAACGCCAACAGCAACACCACCTGGCTGGGGCGCCCGGCACACGGCCGAGGCGCCATACCGCCATGCCACCACGCCCCCTCCCCTCGCCCTCAGGAGAGCTGACCCCATGCAGCTGACGACCGCCCCGGACCCGGTCTCCACGACCCCGAGCACCACGGCCCCGGCGATCCCGGGCACCACGAGCCCCGGCACCACGGCCGCAGTGAGCGCCTCGATCCTGAACCTCCTGCTCCCGCACCACCGCACGACCGACCCCCACTCGGGGCC
The DNA here is from genome assembly GCF_045257485.1 of Streptomyces sp. YS-3. Lineage (NCBI taxonomy): Bacteria > Bacillati > Actinomycetota > Actinomycetes > Kitasatosporales > Streptomycetaceae > Streptomyces > Streptomyces sp. YS-3. The sequence goes on from NZ_JBJHPC010000139.1 coordinate 3,474, forward strand.
CCTGGACGCGTCCGCCTTCCCGGGCCAACTGCGCCGTATCGCCGCCTTCGTACGCGCCGGAGCACCCGTCGTCCTCACCCTCCCCGGCTTCCCCTGCAAGTCCCCCAACCCGGCCAAGGTGCTCGGTCACCTCCCCGACCAGGGCGAACGCCTCTCCCTGCGGTTCCTGGACTCCCTGTGCAGAGACATCGGCCGGATACACCCACCGGGCGCCCGGATCGTCATCTGCTCCGACGGCCATGTCTTCGGGGACCTCGTCCGCGTCCCGGACCACCACATCGACGCCTACGCCGACGAGCTGCGCACCCTCATCGCCGCCTCCCGCCTGGACCGGCTCTCCGTCTTCGACCTGCGCGACGCCCTGCGCGACTCCCTGGGCGACCTGCCGTACGAGGCCCGGCGCGCCCACGTCCACGACCACTACGCCCCGAGCCTGGACGCCCTGCGGGCCGAGGTCCGTACCGACGCGCGGACCCTCGCCCTGTACCGGGGCGTCACCCGCTTCCTGGTCGAGGACAGCGCCGGTTTCCCGGGCACCCGCTCGGCCCTCCAGCGCGAGTGCCGACTGCGCGCGTACGGCGTCATCCAGCGCAGCCGCGCCTGGGGCGCGCTGATCGCCGAGCACCACCCCGGGGCGGTGCGCCTGTCCATCCACCCGCAGCCGGCGGGCGCCGCCAAGTTCGGCATCCGCCTCCTGGACGCGCCCGACGCCTGGACCACGCCGTGGCACTCCAGCGCCCTGCGCCGCGCCGACGGCACCTGGACGCTGCTGCCCCGGGCGGCGGCGGCGCGCCTGGGCCGCGAGGTCCACCGGGACGGCCGCCCGAGCCACTTCGAGCAGCACGAGCAGGCCGACCGGAGTGACCGGAGCGACCGAAGCGACCCGCCCCGGGAACGGATTGCCCCGGATCCGTATCTCACTGTCCGACACTGGACGTCCGGCCGTCCGCGCACGCGGGACACCCGGACCCCTTCGGCTTCGGCAGAGAGTTCGCGCGGTTCATGGGCCTGACGAGTACCACCGTTCTGTTGCTGGCCGTGGTCTGCACGGCCCTGCTGTTCGCCGCCACGGTCTGGCTGTGGCCGTACCTGGCGCGGCGGGGGTGGATGCCGGTGCTGGGCAGGGTGGGCCTGGTCCTGACGATCCAGGTGCTGCTGTTCTCCTCGGTCGGCCTCGCCGCCAACAGGACGTTCCTCTTCTACGGCTCCTGGGCGGACCTGTTCGGGCGCCAGACCGGGGTGGGGGTGCTGGGCACGCAGGCCATCGGCAACCCGGGCGTGAAGCTGGTGGCCCGGCAGGAGGTCGGTGTCCCCGGGGCCGGGTCGCCGCACCTCAGCGGCGAGGTGCAGAAGATCTCGGTGCAGGGCGAGCGGTCGCGGATCGTCAGCCCGGCGTATGTGTATCTGCCGCCGGAGTACTTCCAGAAGGAGTACGAGCACACGAAGTTCCCGGCGGCCGTCGTCCTCACCGGCTTCCCCGGCACCGCCGAGAACCTGCTCAAGGGGCTGCGGTACCCCAAGACGGCGTGGATGCAGGTCAAGCAGAAGAAGATGCGGCCGATGATCCTGGTGATGATGCGGCCCACGGTGGCGCCGCCGCGCAACACACAGTGCATCGACATCCCCGGCGGTCCGCAGACGGAGACGTTCTTCGCCAAGGACCTGCCGCAGGCCATCGCCGGGACGTTCCGGGTGGGCACCTCGGCGCGCAACTGGGGCTTCATGGGCGACTCCACCGGCGGCTACTGCGCGCTGAAGCTCGCCCTCCAGCACCCCGAGGCGTATGCGGCCGGGGTGGGCCTGTCGGCCGACTACAAGGCGGAGGTCGACGGCGACTCCGGGGACCTCTTCCACGGCGACAAGCAGGCGCAGAAGCGCGCCGACCTGCTGTGGAGCCTGGACCATCTGCCGCAGGGCCGCTCCTCGTTCCTGGTCACGACGTCCAGGCGCGGCGAGACCAACTACCGGGCCACCCAGCGGTTCATCGCCAAGGTGCGGGCCCCCGCCCACGTCTCGTCGATCACGCTCGACACGGGCGGGCACAACTTCAACACCTGGCGGCGGGAGATCCCGCCGGCGCTGGCGTGGCTGAGCGGGAGACTGCGCGGACAGTGAGGCCCAGGGGCCGAGGTGCCTTCCGTGCGCCCGGCCCTGGGGCGTGTTGCCCTAGGGGCGGGCGCCCGACGCGCTCGGCGGTGGTGCTGCCGACCGTCACGTCGCGGTCGGGGCCACACGCCGCCTGTGGATGTGGGTCTCGGCGATGTGCGGCGCACTGACCGCATGGCGCTCGGGGACGATACGGGCGGCGAGGGTGACGCCACTGCCGATGCGGCAGTCGCGGCCGACGGCGATGCCCGGGCCGAGCGAGATGTTGTTGCCGGTCTGGGTGCCGTCGCCGATCAGCGCTCCGAATCGGGTGGTGCGGCACCGGTAGAGGCCCCAGGCCGTTCGCATGATGACTTCGCGGTCGGGGCGGCGCATGTTCTCGCACAGGTGGATCGCCGCGATGGTCACGGAGGCCGACAGGTGGGCGCCCGCGCCGATGATCGTGTGGTTGATGCCGACGCGGTGGCCCAGGACCGTGCCCTCTCCGACGAAGGCCCGGGTCACCTCGCAGTTGAAGCCGATCAGGGCGCCTTCGGCGAGGACGGAGCCCTTACGGACGGTGGTGAACTCGTGGACCTGGACGTGGGGTCCGATGATGACGTCATCGCCGATGATCGCGGTGGGGTGGATGTACGCGGTCGGGTGAATGCGCTGATCGCCGAGGCGGGCCAGGGCCGCGGCATGCAGGCCGGGCCACCGGGCGAGGAAGCCGGCCAGGTCGTACGCGACGAGGTCGCCGTACGGGGTGGCGGCCAAGGCACCGCTGCAGATCCCCCGGATGTAGTCGGTCAAGTGGACGGAGGGCATGGCTGAGGTTCCTTCCAGGTGAAGGGCGGCCCCGGCACAGCCGCTAGCATCACGGGCTTCGGGGGGTACCGCCGAGGACGGGAGTGGAGAGTCGTGACGCGACCGCGTGTGGGTGTGGCCGTACTGACCATGGGCAACAGGCCCGCCGAACTGGCCGCCCTGCTGGACTCGGTCGCCCGGCAGGACGAAACGGCGGCCCGCGTCGTGGTCGTCGGCAACGGCTCGCCCCTGCCCGGCCTGCCCAACTGGGTGACGGCCGTCGAACTGGACGAGAATCAGGGCGTGTCCGGGGGCCGCAACGTGGCCATGGACCGGCTCCGCGCGTTCGCAGACGTGGACGTCCTGGTGGACCTGGACGACGACGGGCTGCTCATGGACGCGGACGTCTTCCGGCGGATCGCCGACCTGTACGAGCGGGACCCGCGTCTGGGCATCGTGTCGTTCCGGATCGCGGACGAGGGCGGGCAGACGCAGCGGCGGCACGTACCGCGGCTGCGGTCGTCCGACCCAATGCGCCGGGGCGAGGTGACCACGTTCCTGGGCGGCGGCCATGCGCTGTCCATGGCGATGCTGGAGCGGATCGGCGGCTGGCCGGAGCAGTTCTTCTTCACCCACGAGGAGACCGACCTGGCCTGGCGGGCCCTGGACGACGGATGGACGGTCCTCTACGAACCGGCCCTGCTGCTCCAGCACCCCAGGACCAGCCCCGCCCGGCACGCCGTCTACCACCGGATGACCGCCCGCAACCGGGTCTGGCTGGCCAAGCGCCACCTCCCCGCCCCCCTCGTCCCGCTCTACCTCGGCACCTGGACCGTCCTCACCCTGGCCCGTGCACGATCGCTCGGGGGTCTGCGGGCGTGGGCCGCCGGGTTCGCCGAAGGGGCGCGTCAGCCGTGCGGCGAGCGCCGGCCCCTGCGGTGGTCGACGGTGTGGCGGATGACCCGGCTCGGCCGCCCACCGGTCATCTAGCCGACTCGTTCGTCCAGCCATTGCGGGATCGCCTCGGGGGTCTTGCGTAACCACTCCACGTATCTGCGCACCCCGTCAGCGACGGCCACCTTCGGGGTCCAGCCGAGCATGGCCTGCATACGGCGGGTGGCCGCGTAGCCGCCCAGCGGGTCACCCGGTGGCATGGGGGTCTCCAGGAACTGGGCGTTCGGGCAGTGCTCACGGACCAGCTCCGCGACCTTGCGGATACTGGTCGCCACGCCCGTACCGATGTTGACCGTCTCCGTGTGGGTCTGCGGCGACACCATCGCACGGATGGTCGCCTCGGCCACGTCGTCGACGTGGATCAGGTCCCGTACCTGGTGGCCGCCGCCGTTGAGGTGCAGTGGCAGGCCCAGTGCCGCGCGGGCAGCGAACCAAGCGACGACCCAGGAGTGACTGCCGGGCTTGACGGTCTGCGGCTCGCCGTAGACGGAGAAGTAGCGCACGACCGTGTACGACGTGCCGACTGCGCCGAGCGTGAGCGCGGTCTGTACCTCGCCCCACGCTTTGGTGTTCGCGTACACCGACATCGGTCGCACGGCGGAGGTCCGCTCATGGAACTGGGGTGCGATGCGCCCGTACACGGATTCCAGGAGCCGGCGCATGGTGAGCAGCTCCGGATTCTGGGTGTCCTCCGGGTTGCCGTCGCCATACACGCTCGCGGAGGAGACGTATACGAGGCGTCGGACGCGTTCGCCGGCACTGACTGCGTCCAGGAGCACCTGAGTGCCGGTGATGTTGGTGTCGATGGCGGCACGGGGCTGCCGGGTGCAGGCGGCGACGTCGGCGAGGGCCGCCGCGTGGATCACGTAGTCGCACTCGGCCACGAGGCGGCCGACGACGGCCGTGTCCCGTACATCTCCGGTGATCACGTCGGGGCCGCTCGTGTCGATGCCGAAGAGGTCGCGGTAGACGTGAGGCGGATAGGCGTCCAGCGTGCACAGGGCGAGGGGACGGGCGCCGAGTTCGCGCAGGCGTGCAGCGATGCGGGAGCCGATGAGTCCGGCCCCGCCGGTGATCAGGGCAGTGCGGTCCGCCAGCTGGGCGAGGTGGGTTCGCGTCACGAGTGTCTCCGTTACGGAAGATGGAGGAGGACGGCGGCGACCTGCTTGAGCGGTGCAGGTCCTCACACAGGCCGCCGCCGCGTCACCACCGGGAAAGGGGAGAGCCACGGCACTCGCGCCGTGACACCCGGTGGCGAATTCGAGTCAACTGCCCACTACGACAGGCGAACAGGCCCCACGATGTAACCCAGCGTCATCCCGCGTAACCCAGTCCTGGGGTGCTCCAGTCCAGAAGGGACCTGACGGCGATGGACCAGGCACGGCACGACATCGCGCGTCTCATCCGGCAGGCGTGCGCGGAGCGCGGGTGGGGTCCTTCCAAGCTCGCCCGCGCGCTCGGGCTCGCTGCCCGGCGGGGTCCTGACGGCATGTCCCGCCAGTACGCCCGGAAGCTGATGGTCGGGGAGCGCACCCCGGACTGGTGGCTTCCCTACGTCATCCAGGTCCTGGGCTTGGAGTCGGAGCAGGTAGCACAGACCAAAGGGCCGATCGACCCCGTCGTCGATACCGTGGCTTCAGTGCTGGCTCTCGGGAGGAGTGACGTGGACCGCAGGGATTTTCTTGCCACTTCCAGCGGCGCAGCCCTGTCCCTGCTCGGCGTACCGGACCCCGAGGCCATCGCGCGTCGAGTGCGCGAGTCCTCTCCCACCGCCGTCCGGGTTGGTCACGGGGAAGTGTCCGCGATCCTCCGCATGGTCAGGACCCTGGGCGACACCGCGGCCGAATACGGTGGTGGCCACGTCAAGAAGATCGCCATCGACTACCTCACCGGCAGCGCGGGTCCCTGGCTGGACGGCCGCTATACCGAGACGACCGGACAGCAATTGTACGCCGCCGCCTCCCAACTCTCCCATCTCATCGGCTGGATGGCCCAGGACGAGGGCGACGACACCGGCCATCAGGCCCTCGCCCGGCACTACTATGCCCATGCCTACCGCCTCGCGGACGAATCAGGCGAGCCGGAACTCGCGGCCACTGCTCTGCGGGGGCTGACCGTGCAGGCCATCGGCCTCGGCCCCAAGTACCGCGCGGAGGCGCTCGCCCTGTCGGAGAAGTGCATGAGTTACGCCCGGAACCTCGACGATCCCCGGGCGATCGCCTACTACCAGTCGACCCTGGCTGAGGCTGCTGCTCTCAACGGCGACCACCAGCTCGCCACGAGGTCGCTCTCCGCGTCCCAGACCCACATCGAGCGTACGGTCTCCACACCGACCGGCGACTCCTGGGCCTCCCACTTCACGATCGGCCGCTGGGCCCACGCCTCCGGAACCATCCTCGCCAGAATGGGCGATCTGGCCGGCGCCCGCGAACAACTCCACACCGCCTTGGAGATCCACGGTCTCGACCGCCGCCGCTCCCGCGCAGCCGTGCTCGGGCACCTGGGGGAGATTCACCTCCAGCAGGGCGACCTCGACGGCGCCCTCGGCGCCTGGACCGAATTCCTGGACTGCGCCGAGGGCGTACAGTCGGTACGCATCCGCGATGCCGCCAAAGACCTGCGCGTACGCCTGGCACGCCACCAACACGTACCGGAAGCCCGCGAACTGTCCCAGAGGGCCTCCGTCCTTCTGACCCGGCCGTGATGGCCCGCCATCGAGCACTCATCCCGGGAGGTCCTCGATCGCGGCTTGCCAAAATTTTTTGCGGCGGGGTACGCCTGGCGTGCGGGGGCGGTCCCCTCCTCCGGGCCGGTCAGTCGCCCGTCTCCCCCAGCGCCGAGCGCAGCCAGTCCAGCGAGTCCTGGCGCAGCAGCTCGTCCGCGAGACGGATCGCCGTGCCGGTGACGAGGCGACCGCGGCTGTTGTCGATCCAGCGCTGGGCGTGCCGGTGCCCCTGCGCCAGGTACTCGATGCCCTTGAGCATGCACTCCAGCTTGTCCGCGTCCCCGGCGCAGACGGCCTCGGCCGACTCCTTCGCCTCGTACTACTCGACGAGCTCACGCACCGCGAGGGTCAGCACCTCGGGCATCCCCTTGGTCTGGTCGGCCGTGATCGCCCGCGAGTCCGCCACGCCACCGCCGTACTTCTTGCCGAGGTGGTTCACGTCCCCGGTGCGGGACTCCTGCGTGTCGTGCCACACCGCGAGGAAGGCCGCGCGCGCCGGGTCGGCTCCCTCCAGCTTCGCGATAATCGAGGCGATCAGGGAGGTACGCCAGGAATGCTCGGCGACGCTCTCCGGATCACGGACGCCGGCCATCCACCATCCGGTACGCCGCGCCTGCTTGAGCGTGCCCGCCTCGTACAGGAAGTGCGCCACAGCGGACAGGTCAGCCACGTCCGGCTCCTTTCACGCCTCTGCTAGGCGGGTCGCGTACTGGATGCTTTGGGATACCACCGGCGAACAGCTAACAGGGGAGGCACAGCAGGACTGCCCAGAACAAGGTAGTGAGGCCATCGAACTCGATCGAGTTGCTGAACGCGGCCGGTGACGGTCAGAACCACGAGCAGGAGGAAGAGCGGGACGACCACCGCGACGCCGAACCCGAGGCCCGTGATTCCGGCCGCCGCCACGATTTTTTTCCCGTGTCCCGCCGACGTTGTTCGTTCATCGCTCACTCCCTTCTTGCTGCCTCCGGACCGCACCGGCCGCATCGAGGGCGAGACGCCACGGGTAGCCTTCGGGCCGACCCTGCCCGGGCTGGTTCGGTACGAATCCGCCTTCGCCGTAGAGGACGGTCACCCCCGCCTCGCGCAACGTCTGCACCGAGCGGCCGAACGCGGGGTGTTGTACGTACGCCGCGTTGACGCAGGGCATCGTGACCGTCGGGATCTTCTTGCCGATCGCCTCGGCCACCACGCCCACGACGAACGCGTTGGTCAGCCCCAGCGCCCACGCGTTGACCGAGTTGAAAGTGGCGGGCGCGAAGAGGATGACGTCCGCCTTCGGCCATACGTCGGGTCCCCCAGGGCGCTTGTATTCGAACCGCACCGGATGCCCGGTCAGCACCGCCAACCCGTCCAGGCTCTCCTCCAGCCACCGGGCGGCAGTCGGCGTGAGCCCCAGGCACACGTCCCAGCCGTCCGCCTGGGCCGCCTCGATCGTCTGCGCGACGTCGAAGAGCGGTGGCGCGGCCGAGCAGAACAGATAGAGGGTCGGAGACGTCGTCATGGGGGCCATCCCACCGCGGCGGGTCAGCCGCACGCAACCGCCCCCGCACCGACGGAAACAGAGGCGGACCAGGCGCCTGGGCGCGGCTGCGCGAGTACGGTTCCCGAAGACGAGTAAGGAACGGGAGACCCGTATGCCGACACTGGACGACGACCGCACCGGCGCGCGCATCAGGGAACAGCGGAGGCTGGCCCGTCTGACTCAGCGGCAGCTCGCGGCACTGATCCCCTATTCGTTCAGTCTCCTCAACCAGGTCGAATGCGGGGCCCGCACCGCCACGGCCGACTTCACGGCGGCTTGTGCGCGTGCCCTGCGCATCGACATCACGGTCCTGACGGGCCAGCCCTACGTGACCGAACTCCAGCAGGACCGGCTGGCCCATCTCGTACGCCCCATCCGCGAAGCACTGGACCTCTACGACCTCGGCGCCGATGACGCCGTAACCGTCCGGCCCGCCCCGCAGTTGGTGGCCGCCGCCGAGCTGCTCTGCGCAGAGGTCCGCGCCACTCGTCTGCGTAAGGCAGCCACTCTGCTGCCCGATGTCACCGCCGAGCTGACGAACGCCGCCTGGCGCACCCCCACGACCCAGCTCTGGCAGGCTCTCGCCTCGGCATACCGCACGGCCCACGACGTGGCGGTGAAGCTCGGTTACTACGACCTGAGCACGGTGGCCCTGGACCGTATGGACTGGGCGGCCCGGCGGGCCTCCGACCCGTGTCTCGCCGCCGTACGCCAGTACATGCGTGCCCTCGTCTACTTCCGTGAGGGTGAATACGTGATCGGTCAGCGGCTCATCACGTCCGGGCACGGCATGGTGGGCCAGGCACACACCACGCGCGAAGCCCTCGCGGTGGCGGGCCAACTGCATCTCGGCGCCTCGGTCATCGCGGCCCGGGCCGACGACGAGAAGGCGGTGAAGCAGCACATCGCCGAGGCGACGGCGTATGCCCGGCGGACCGGAGACGCCTCAGACGTGCACTGGCTGTCGTTCGGTCCGGCCAATGTGGCGATGCACCGCATGTCCGCAGCAGTCGAGATGCGCCAGTACGACGAGGCGCTGAAGCAGGCACGCGAGATCCGGCTCCCGGCCCGTCTGGCCACCTCGCGCCGGGCTCACTTCTACATCGACCGGGCCCGGTCCGAGATGGAAACCGGACATGCGTCCGCCGCACTGGCCTCGCTCGTCGACGCGCGCCGGGCGGCTCCCGAACAGACGCGGTATCACCCTGGTGCCCGCGAGGCCATCAAGGGCCTGGTCCACCTCTCCCGCCGTACCCCCGAAACCCTCGGCCACATGGCCGCATGGATCGGGATCTGACACCCACGCAGCTCCGGGGTGCCGCTCACACATCTGTGAGCGTTGTGGGTTCCGCCGCTTGTCACGCTGGGAGGTGACCTGATCACCTCCGACGACGGGGGCATGCCCGTGTTCGCCATCATTCCCGGAACAGGCCGAGGCAGCCGTATCCGGATCGCCCTGTACGCCTGCGTCCCAGCCGGCTGCGACCCGGATGCGGCACTCGGCGCACTGCGCGCGTACGCCACCTCACGGCAGTGGACGGTGACGGCCGCCCTGTACGACGTCGGACCGCTCGATCGCCCCAAGGACAGGCGGCCCGGCCTGACGCGCGTACTGCGGCTCATGGAGGACGGGCGGATCGGCGGACTGGTGGCGCCCTCGGCGGCCCATCTCGCTGTGGCACTCCCCCTCCGCAGCCGCGCGGCCGGCGGATTCATCTCCTACGCCGAGGTGGTCACGCCATGATGAACCAGTCCGACCGGGTCATCACCGCCTGGCTCGCCTCCGCACACTCCGTACCCGCGCAGGCCCGGCAGGAGTTCGACGTGGGGATCGCGCTCGTGCCGACGGGCGAGAAGTTCGACGCGATCCGCCTGTCCGCACAGGTCGTGCACGCCGCCGCGAACAGCGAAGACCCGGACGCCGTCGCCGCGTTCCTCGCCCAGGCCTTGGAGGGCGGGGCAGTCATCCACGACGCGTACGGCGTCGGCGTCTGGTACTACGCCCTCGTCCCGCCGGGTACGCACGCCACCTGGCAGGTACCCGGCGGGACGAGGGCGTAGTACCAGACGCCGACGCCGTACGCGTCGTGGATGACTGCCCCGCCCTCCAAGGCCTGGGCGAGGAACGCGGCGACGGCGTCCGGGTCTTCGCTGTTCGCGGCGGCGTGCACGACCTGTGCGGACAGGCGGAT
>NZ_JBJHPC010000140.1:0-13755 GCF_045257485.1 Streptomyces sp. YS-3
GTGCGGTCTTTGTCTGCGGGTGGTGGGTGGTTGCTCGCGCAGTTCCCCGCGCCCCTAACCGGGCCGGGCGCCCTGGATGGGCCCGCAGGGCCCTCTCAGGGGCGCGGGGAACTGCGCGACCAGCCCCCACCGGCCCGCGGGCGAAAACGCACCCCACGTGCCCCCTCAGAAGGCCGGGCGTTCCGGGTCCAGGGCCGCCCGGCCCTCCACCGGGGACGACGCCTCGGCGAAGTGGCGGCGGGGGATGCGGCCCGCCCGGTACGCCAGCCGCCCCGCCTCCACCGCGTACCGCATCGCCTCCGCCATCAGCACCGGCTCCTGCGCGCGCGTGACCGCCGAGGCGAGCATCACCGCCGAGCACCCCAGCTCCATGGCGAGCGCCGCGTCGGAGGCCGTGCCCGCGCCCGCGTCCAGGATGACCGGGACGGTGGCGCGGTCCACGATCAGCGCGAAGTTGTGCGGGTTGCGGATGCCCAGCCCGGAGCCGATGGGGGAGCCCAGCGGCATGATCGCCGCGCACCCCACGTCCTCCAGACGCCGGGCCAGGACCGGGTCGTCGTTGGTGTACGGCAGCACCGTGAAACCGTCGTCGACCAGCACTTCCGCCGCGTCGAGCAGCTCGACCGGGTCGGGCAGCAACGTGCGCTCGTCGGCGACCACCTCCAGCTTCACCCAGTCCGTGCCGAGCGCCTCGCGCGCGAGGCGGGCGGTGAGCACCGCCTCCCCGGCGGTGAAGCAGCCCGCCGTGTTCGGCAGGACGGAGATGCCGAGCTTCTCCAGGACGGACAGGACCGAGCCCTGCACGGTCGGGTCGAGGCGGCGCATCGCGACCGTCGTCAGCTCCGTGCCGGAGGCGGCGAGCGAGCGCTCCAGGACGTCCAGGCTCGGCGCCCCGCCGGTGCCCATGATCAGCCGCGAGCCGAAGGTCGTCCCGCCGAGGGTGAACAGGTCGTCGGCCATGGTTCAGCCCCCCTGCACGGCGGTCAGGACCTCGACGCGGTCACCGTCGCCGAGCGTGGTCGCGGCCCACCGGCCGCGCGGCACCACCGTCTCGTTGACGGCGGCGGCGACCCCGGCGCGCGCGGGCGTCAGGGTGGCGACGAGGGCGTCGAGGGTGGTGCCGGCGGCGAGGTCGCGCGCCTCGCCGTTCACGGACACGGTCGTCGGGGAGGCGGTCATACGGTCAGCTCCTGCGGTACGGACTCCGCGGGGGCGGAGGTGAAACGGCGGGGGGTGAAGGCGCGTGCCTCGGCGGGGAGCTCGCCGGTGGCCAGCGCGTGCGCCAGCGCGTCGCCGGTGACGGGGGTGAGCAGCACCCCGTTGCGGTAGTGGCCGGTGGCCAGCTGCAGACCGGGCAGTGCGGTGGGGCCGAGCAGCGGCGCGTTGTCGGGGGAGCCGGGGCGCAGCCCGGCGCGGGTCTCGGTGAGCGGCAGTTCGGTGATGCCGGGCACCAGCTCGTGCGCGTCGCGCAGCAGTTCGTAGACGCCGCCCGCGGTGACCGTGGTGTCCCAGCCCAGCTCCTCGCTGGTGGCGCCGACGACGAGCTCGCCGTCGGCGCGCGGCACCAGGTAGACGTGGCTGCCGCGGACCACCGCGCGGACCGTGCGGGACAGGAACGGGGCGTACGCGGGCGGCACGGTCAGCCGCAGCACCTGGCCCTTGACCGGGCGTACGGGCGGGCGGAGCTCCTCCGGGACCCCGGCCAGCCGGGCGCTGAGGCTGCCGGCCGCGAGGACGACCTGATCGGCGGCGAGCGCGGTGCCGTCGGCCAGGACGGCCCCGGCGGCCCGCTCGCGTACCACCGAGAGCCGCTCGGCCCAGGCGCGGTGGAACTCCACCCCGGCCCGCTCGCAGGCCGCGAGAAGGGCCCTGGAGAGGCGGCGCGGGTCGATCTGGTGGTCGCCGTCGACCCGCAGGCCGCCGCGCACGCCGGGGGCCAGCATCGGCTCCAGGCGGCGGCACTCGCGCCCGGTGAGCCACTGCGAGTCGAGCCCCAGGCGCTGCTGGAGCGCGTGCAGCTCGCGCAGATGGGCGCGGTCGTCGGCGTCCAGGGCGACCGCGAGGGTGCCGCAGGCGCGGTAGCCGGTGGTGAGGCCGCTCGCCTCCTCCAGCTCGGCCACGAAGTCCGGGTAGCGCCGGGCGGAGGCCAGGTTGAGGCCGAGGAGGGTCTCCTCGCCGTAGTGGAGCTCGGTGACGGCGGCGAGCATGCCGGCCGCGACCTGGGCGGCGCCGCCGCCGGGCGCGGGGTCGGCGAGCGCGGTGCGCAGGCCCCGCCGCGCCGCCCGCCAGGCCGTGACGAGGCCGATGATGCCGCCGCCGATCACCAGCACGTCCGACCCGTGGGGAACTGCCCCTTTTCGGGATGAATGCATGGGCGTCCAGCCCCTCCCTTCGCCGGCATGACCCGGATCAGGTTCGTACGGTCGGAGGCCGCCGCAGCCTCCCTCTCAGCCCGGTGCGTCCGGGCTCCCGCGAGATGGTTGTGGTGCCGCCGCGCGTCCTTCGGCCGGGGCCTCGGGAGTGCGGGCGGTACGTCGGCCAGACTAACCCCAGCGGCCCATCGGCAGTAGGGAGCATCCGGGCCAGGCTGCCTGACGATTCGTCAGATGCTTATGGTGATCGGGTGAGCGAACAGCAGACGCATGCGGAACAGCGGCACGTGGTGGTCGTCGGCGCGGGCATGGCCGGGGTCCAGACCGCGGTGGCCCTGCGCGAACAGGGCTTCCCGGGCCCGATCACCCTCATCGGCGCCGAACCCCACCAGCCCTACGACCGGCCCCCGCTCTCCAAGGCGGTGCTGCTCGGCAAGGCCGAGGGCTCGGCCTTCGAGGTGGACTTCGAGGGCCTCGGCGTCCGGCTGCGCCTGGACGAGCGGGTCACCGGCGTACGCGCGCGTGAGCACGAGATCGACACCGCGGCCGGACCCGTCCCGTACGACGCCCTGGTGATCGCCTCCGGCGCCGAACCCCTCACCCTGCCCGGCGTCGAGGACCTGCCGGACGTCCATCTGCTGCGCACCCTCGACGACGCCGCACGGCTGCGCGCGGTGCTCGCCGCGCGGCGGCGCGTCGTGGTCGTCGGGGCGGGCTGGATCGGCGCCGAGTTCGCCACGGCCGCGCGCGAGGCGGGCTGCGCGGTCACCGTCGTCGAGGCCGCGGACCGCCCGCTCGCGGGCGCGCTGCCCGCCGAGGTCACCGAGCCGATGGCCGCCTGGTACGCGGAGAGCGGCGCCGAGCTGCTCACCCGCGCGCGCGTGGCGACCGTCGAGCCCGGGGCCGTCGTCCTCACGGACGGCCGCCGCCTGCCGGCCGACGCGGTCGTCGTCGGCATCGGCGCCCGGCCCACCACCGACTGGCTGGCCGGCACCGGCATCGAACGCGGGGCGGAGGGCGCGGTCACCGCCGACGACCGGCTGCGCACCTCGCTGCCGGACGTCTACGCGGTCGGCGACTGCGCCTCCTTCCCCTCGGCCCGCTACGGCGAACGGCTGCTCATCCACCACTGGGACAACGCGCTCCAGGGGCCGCGCACGGTGGCCGCCGACATCGTCGGCGAGGCGGTCCTGCCGTACGACCCGGTGCCGTACTTCTGGTCCGAGCAGTTCGGCAGGTTCGTGCAGTACGCCGGTCACCACGGCGGGGCCGACCGGCTGCTGTGGCGGGGCGACCCGGCGGGCGCCGCCTGGTCGGTCTGCTGGCTGCGCGAGGGGGTGCTCGTCGCCCTCCTGGCCGTCGGCCGACCGCGCGATCTGGCGCAGGGCCGCAAGCTCATCGAGGCAGGTGCGAGCCTGGATCCGGTCCGCGCCGCCGACCCGTCCGTCCCCCTCAAGGCGGCAGTCGGCCGACCTCCGGCTACCGAGTGTCAGCCCGGGATGGCACGCTTGTCCCGTGACCGAGATTGACGCGAAAACCGATGCACTCGTCCCCGCCTGGCTCCACCTTCCCGACATCGCGGAGATGCTCGATGTCGAGGTGACGCGGGTGCGGCAGCTGGTCAAGGAGGGCCAGCTCATCGCCGTGCGCCGCGGTGAGAACAGGACGCTGCAGGTGCCCGCCGCCTTCATCGACGGCGACAAGGTCGTGAAGGGCCTCAGCGGCACCCTCACCCTCCTGCGGGACGACGGCTACTCCGACCAGGAGATGCTGGAGTGGCTCTTCACCCCCGACCCGACCCTGCCCGGCACCCCCGCCGAGGCCCTGAGCGAGAATCGCGGCACGGAGGTGAAGCGCCGCGCCCAGGCGCTCGCCGTCTGACCTGATCGCCAACAGGTGTGGCGCGGACCGGTCCACCCGGTCCGCGCCCCACCGCATCCCACGGGGGACCTTCATGCCCACGGCCCGTGAGCGGCTCGCCGACGCCCGCCTGTACCTCTGCACGGACGCGCGCAGGCGCCAGGGCGATCTGCCCGCCTTCCTGGACGCGGTGCTGTCCTCGGGCGTGGACGTCGTCCAGCTGCGGGACAAGGGCATGGAGGCCGCCGAGGAGCTGGAGCACCTCGCCGTCTTCGCCGACGCCTGCCGCCGGCACGGCAAGCTGCTCTCGGTCAACGACCGGGCCGACGTGGCGCACGCCATCGGCGCCGACGTGCTGCACCTGGGCCAGGGCGACCTGCCCGTGCCGGCCGCCCGGGCGATCCTCGGCGACGAGGTCCTGATCGGCCGCTCCACCCACGCCGAAGCGGAGGCCTTCGCGGCGTCCGTCGAACCCGGCGTGGACTACTTCTGCACGGGCCCCTGCTGGCCCACCCCCACCAAGCCGGGCCGCCACGCCCCGGGTCTCGACCTGGTGCGCTACACGGCCTCCCTCGCCACCGGGCGCCCCTGGTTCGCCATCGGCGGCATCGACGCCGCCAACCTCGACCAGGTGCTGGACGCGGGCGCGGAGCGGGTCGTGGTGGTCCGCGCGATCACCGAGGCCGACGACCCCGCCGAGGCGACGGCGAACCTGGCCGGGCGCATACGTGAACGTCTGGTGGCCCGCTAGCGGCCGGTTGTCCGAAGGATGGACAAGAGTCCGACAATGCGGACAATTTACCCTCGTCTTGTTGGGGGACTGCCAGGGCCTGGCTAACCTGCGGGTATGGCCCTTGGCACTGCTTCCACCAGGACGGACCACGCACGCACCGTGCGCGAGATGCTCGCGACCGGTGAGACGACGTACTCCTTCGAGTTCTGGGCGCCCAAGACCGAGAAGGGCGAGCGCAACCTCTGGAACGCGCTGCGCCGGGTGGAGGCGGTGGCCCCGAGCTTCGTCTCCGTGACCTACGGCGCGGGCGGCTCCACCCGCTCCGGCACGGTCAAGGCCACCGAGCAGATCGCCGCCGACTCCACGCTGACCCCGGTCGCCCATCTGACGGCCGTCGGCCACTCGGTGGCCGAGCTGCGCAACATGATCGGCCAGTACGCGGACGTCGGCATCCGCAACATCCTCGCGGTCCGGGGCGACCCGCCCGGCGACCCGATGGGCGACTGGGTCAAGCACCCCGAGGGCGTCACCTACGCCGCCGACCTGGTCCGCCTCATCAAGGAGTCCGGCGATTTCTGCGTCGGCGTCGCGGCCTTCCCGGAGATGCATCCGCGCTCCACCGAATGGGACACCGACGTACGGCACTTCGTCGACAAGTGCCGGGCCGGCGCGGACTACGCCATCACGCAGATGTTCTTCCGCCCCGAGAGCTATCTGCGGCTGCGCGACAAGGCCGCCGAGGCGGGCTGCACGACCCCGATCATTCCCGAGGTCATGCCGGTGACCAGCGTGAAGCAGCTGGAGCGGCTGCCCCAGCTCAGCAACGCCGAGTTCCCGCCCGAGCTGAAAGAGCGGATCCTCGCCGTCAAGGACGATCCGGCCGCTGTACGCTCCATTGGCATCGAGTTCGCCACGGAGTTCTGCGCGCGGCTGCTCGCCGATGGCGTACCCGGGTTGCACTTCATTACCCTCAACAACTCCACGGCGACACTCGAGATCTACGAGAATCTGGGTCTGCACCAGCAGCCCTGATCAGTCGCATCCGGTGTACCGGCCGGCCGTCCCGACAAGGGGGGCGGCGGCCGTTGGGAGAGGGGCGTACATGGGCTGGGCGGTCCTCTACATCGCGTTCGGCGTCGTCGCGCTCTGGCTGCTCGGCGAAGTGCTCCTGCAGTACAAGGCGCGGCTGCGCTGGCGGCTGCTGGCCTTCACGGGCTTCATGGGCGTGGTCCTCGGCGTCCTTCTGCCGTCGGTGTTCGTGATCATCCTGGGCGCGCTGGCCTTCGCGGTCGGCCAGACCTATGTGACCCTCTCCTTCCGCCGGGGCTTCTCCACGGGGTGGGCGGTCGGCGGCAGGCCGGGTGCCAGCCGCCGTCGCCGCTCGGGCGGCGCGGCCCCGCTGAAGGACCCGGTGCTCCAGGTCTCCGGCGTCCGGTACGAGGACGGCGAGGGCGACGCCCCGCAGGGCGCCCCGGCGGAAGATGTCGCCGACGCGGCGACGAGCGCCGCGCGAGAGTCCGTCTACGAGCCGCAGCCGCTGCCCGACGACACCGGCCAGTACGGCGTCTACAGCGAGACCGCCCCCGCGGGCGCCCAGCAGCAGTACGCCGGATTCGACGCCGGACAGCAGCAGTTCGCCGACCCGTACGCGGGCCAGTACGACTACGGCACGGACAGCGGTCAGCAGAGCTACGCCGCGTACTCCGACCCGTACATCGGCAGCGGCACCACCCAGGGCTACGGCAGCTACGACAGCTATGCCGCGCCCCAGCAGGCCTACGCCGACCCCTACGCCCAGAACTACGGCATGGACACCCCGCCCGGCGGGGTCTGGGTGCCGCAACAGCGCGACAACGAGCCCCAGCCCTACGGCGAGGAGCAGCCCGCGCCGTACCCGTACAGCGGTGAGTACGGCAACGGGACGGGCGGCGGCACCGGATCCGGTTACCTCAACGAACAGCAGCCGTACCGCTATTGAGTGATCGCCGGGGCTGCCCGGCGACCCGCCCTGTCCTGGCGCTCACTGCGAGCCGCGGAAGTCGTCGCCCTCCACGATCAGACCGCTGACCAGCGCCCCGGACATCCCGGCGTGCGCCAGCCCGCCGCCGGGGTGGGCCCAGCCGCCCGCCAGATACAGCCCCGGCAGACCTGTGCGGTTGCCCGGGTGCAGCCGGGTGGCACCGGCCCCGGCCAGCGAGGGCGCCGGGACCGAGCCGCCCTCGGAGCCGGTCTCGGCCTCGGTGTCCGCGGGCGTGCGCACCACCCGCCACAGGACGCGCTCGCCCAGTCCCGGGACGGCCGCCGCGGCTGCCTGGACCAGCGTGTCCGCGTACCCCTCGCGGGTCTGCTCGTCGGTCCAGTCGACCGGGCCCTGCGGGGGCACCGTCGCGGTCAGGGTGACCGCCTCGTGGGCGTCGTCCGGGCGGGTGGCCGGGTCGTCGGGGCGCAGCACCGTGACCGTCGGCGGTGTCGGCGGACGGCCGGTGGTGAAGACCGCCTCCGCCTCGGCGGCCGGGTCGGGGGAGTGGACGACCGTGCGGTGCACCGCGTCGGACGGGCGCCCGCCGCTCAGGGCGAGCAGCACCGTGAACCTCCCGGGGGCCAGGCCGGCGGACGGGCGCACATCGCCGGACCGCCACGGCTCGCGCCCGCGCAGGGGACCCGAACCGGTGCTCGGCCGGGCGCCGAGGACCACATGGTCCGCCTCCGCCACCTCACCCGAGGCGAGCTCGACGCCCGCCGCGCGGCCGTCCTTCTCGACGATCCCGGTGACCTCGGCGTCGAAGACGAAGGCGACGCGCCGCTTCAGGCACCGCTCGTACACCGCGCGCGCCAGCTCCCGCATACCGCCGCGCACGTACCAACTGCCGAAGCTCTGTTCCAGGTAGGGCAGCAGGGCGGCGCTCGCCGGAGCGGTGCGCGGGTCCAGGCCCTCCGCCAGCGCGTAGCTCGTCAGGAGCGCGGCCAGACGGGCATCGTCCAGCTCCCAGGCGCCGACCTCCGCCAGCGTGGACGCCTGGCGCGGGGAGCGCAGCAGCCGGCGCTGCCTGAGCGCCGGATAGGGGTCGCGGGCCAGCACCTGCCAGTCGGCCCAGAGCGGCTCCTCCAGGAGCGGGCGGCGCGAGCGGTCCCAGGCGTCCCGCGCGCGGCCCAGGAAGTCGCCCCACTTCTCACCCGCGCCCTCGCCGAGCGCCCCGTCCAGCGCCGAGACGACGCCCGCGCGCGAGGCGTTGGGCAGCGAGACGTCCGTACCGTCGGCGAAGAGGTGGCGGGCGGCGGGGTCGGTCGGTGTGAGCCCGACCCGGTCCTCCAGCGGCTCCTTGCCGGTCTTGAGGAACAGGTCGCGGTAGACCGCGGGCAGGCGCAGCAGACCGGGGCCGGTGTCGAACACGAACCCGTCCCGCTCGAACCTGCCCAGCGCCCCGCCGTACGTCGAGCCGCTCTCGTACACCGTCACCCGGTGGCCTGCCACGGCCAGCCGGGCGGCAGCCGCCATGGCGCCCATCCCGGCGCCGATCACCGCAATCCGTGCCATGTCAGGGACTTTATCGGCCGCCACCGACAACGCCGCCGCCCGGGCCGGGCGGCCTCACCGGGGCGGGCCCGCCTCCCGGGCCGCGGCCAGCCGCCGCTCCTCGCGGAGCTGGGCGCGGCGGCGCCGAAAACGGCGGATCCGGCTCCAGAGGAAGGCCAGTATCGCCACACCGAGCAGCAGCAGCGTGCCCGCGATCACGGCCGCGGCGACCGGGTGGAAGAGCGCGAAACTGATGATCGCGGCGACACCGAGGTCCTCGGCGGTGCTGAGCGCGATGTTGCTGAACGGCTCCGGCGAGGTGTTCACCGCCATCCGTGTCCCGGCCTTCACCAGATGGCTCGTCAGCGCTGTCGACCCGCCGATGGCGCCCGCCGCCAGATCCGGCAGCGAACCGCTCTGCCCGGCCAGCAGCGCGCCCACCACGGCCCCTGCCACCGGCCGGATCACCGTGTGCACGGAGTCCCAGACGGAGTCGACGTACGGGATCTTGTCGGCCACGGCCTCGCAGAGGAAGAGCACCCCCGCGACGATCAGGACGTCGGGGCGCTGGAGCGCGTCGGGCACCTCGTCGGTGACCCCGGTCGCGCCGAAGACGCCGAGCAGCAGGACCACCGCGTACGCGTTGATCCCGCTGGCCCAGCCGCTGGTGAACACCAGGGGGAGTACGGACACGGACGTGATCGTAACCAGTCGCGGCTTTTCCGGACTGGGGTTGAGCACACAGGCCTGAGTATCCGTACTCAGAGGAGGAGATGAGTAATTGCGCGGATGGGGTCCCACCTGCGCGGACGGAAGAGTGGAGGACACGGAAGGGGCAGGCGCGCCCGTACCGCCGACACGGGGCGACGGAACGAGCGCGGCTCCCCCGACGTACGGGGCACGGAGGGTACGGGGGTACTGAAGTGCCCAGAGCGACGTACGGGGGACGTGTTCCGAAAGAAATACGCCGGTGCGGCGGGGCCCAGGGGGGATCGGGGCCCCGCCGCACCGGTGTGTCCACGCGCGCGTGGCGGCGGTCAGCGTCCGCTGACCCTCCCGTGCAGCAGCCGCGAGAGCGCCGCGTGCACCTCGTCGAGGGAGCGCTCGCTCTGGAAGGCCTGCCAGTCGAGCGCCGCCACCAGGACCATCCCGACCAGCGCCGCCGCCGTGAGCGGGATGTCGATCTCCTCGCTCAGCTCGCCCTCCGCGACGGCCTCGCGCAGCACCGTCTCGACGACGGCGACCGCCTCCCGGCGCACCACCATCAAGGTGGACTGCCAGGCCCGGTTGGTGCGCCACAGCTCCGCCACGTACAGCTGGGTGAAGGCCGGATAGCGGTGGATGAACTCCAGACCGGCCCGGATCATGGCGTCCAGCGCCTCGACCCTGCTGCCACCGCGCGCCTGGGTGACGTCGGCGGCCTCCTGGAGCGACGCGGTGAGCAGCCCCACGCCGTGCCGCAGCAGCTCCTCGAACAACTCGGTCTTGCTCTTGAAGTTGTAGTAGACGGTGCCCTTGGCGACACCGGCCCGCTCCGCGATCTCGTCGACGGTGGTCGCCGAGAACCCCTGCTCGGCGATGAGCGTCACCGCCGCCTCGTAGAGCTTCTGCCGGGTCGCCTGCCGTCTGGTGCTGGACTCCATGCGGTCGATTCTCACAGGTCCGGCGCTCCTAGAGGCTCAGCTCGGGGTGGAGCCGGTCCAGCGTCCAGACCTGCTTCTGCCTGGCCGACAGGGCCGTCAGCGCCAGCGAGCCCACCGTGAACGCCGCCAGCACCGCGCACCCCTGCCACACCGGCCCGAGCCCGCCGCCCGTGATGAGCCTGCGCAGCCCCTCGACCACGTAACTCATCGGCAGATACGGGTGGATCGCGTTGAAGAACGCCGGGCTCGTCTGCACCGGATAGGTGCCGCCCGCCGAGGTCAGCTGAAGCATCAGGAGCGCCAGCACCAGGATGCGTCCGGCCGCCCCGAAGCGGGCGTTGAGCCACTGCACGATCGCCGCGAAACAGCACGAGACGAGCGCGAGAAAACCGATGGTCCCCGCGGCGCGTTCCATCTCCAGGCCGAGCCCGTAGTGCAGCACCGTCATCAGCGCGCCCACCTGGAGCACTCCGACCGCCGCCACCGGCAGCCAGCCCGCCAGCGCGATCCGCCACGCCGAGGCGCCCGCCGCGAGCGCCCGCCGGTTGAGCGGCTGGATCAGCATGTAGGCGACCATCGCGCCCACCCACAGGGAGAGCGGGATGAAGTACGGGGCGAAGCCGGTGCCGTAGTTCGGCGCCTTGTGCAGCGCCTGGGAGGCGAGCCTGACCGGGTCGGCCATCACCTCGGTGCGCTTGTCGCGGTCCTGCTTGTCGTAGTCGGGGATCTTGCCGACACCGTCGTGCAGACCGCCCGCGAGCTGGGCGGAGCCGTCGGAGAGCTTGAGCAGGCCACCGTCGAGGGTGCCCGCGCCCTTCTTGAGCTTGCCCACGCCGCTGTCCAGGTCGGTGGCGCCGGTCTTCGCCGCCGTCAGTCCCGTGTGCAGGGTGCCGGCGCCCTTGGCGACCTCCTTGGCGCCCTTGTTGAGGGCGTTGATGTCACCCACGGCCCTGTCGAGGTCCTTGGCCAGCGTCGGCGCGTTCTTGGCGACCCGGCGCGCCTGCTTCTGGAGCTCCGCGAGGTTCTTGTCGAGCGTCTTGAAGTCGCTGTTCTGGTCCTGGACCACCCGGTTGAGGTCCTCGGCGAGGGTGGCGGCGGTCGCCGCCGCCTTCTTGGCGCGCTTGAGCTCGGGGCAGCCGGGGCCCGGCGTGGCGGACGACTGGCACAGCTTGGCGTAGACCTTGTCGAGGTCGTCGGAGGCCTTGCGGGCGCCGGTCGCGGCGGCGGGCGCCGCCCGGATCACGTCGGCCAGGTTGTCGCGCACCGGCCCCACCGAGTCGTCGACCAGCTTGGCCGCGTCCCCGATGGTCTTGGCGTTCTCCTTCAGGAAGGGGCGCGCCTCGTCCGCCGCCGTGTTGACCTTGTTGGCCAGCGTCTGGGTGCCGGCCGCGACCTTGCGGGCGCCCGTCTCCAGGTCGGCGGAGCCGCTGTTGAGCTTCTTGATGCCGCCCGCCAGCTTGCCGCTGCCCGCCTTGGCGTCGCCCAGGCCGTCCGCGAGGTCCTTCGAGCCCTGCTTCGCCTTGCCCAGGCCGCCCTTGAGGTCGGCGGCGCCCTTGGCGGCCTTCTCGGTCTGGTCGTGCAGGTCGGAGAAGGAGATGAAGATCTTGTCCAGGAAGGAGCGCGAGGCCTTGGCGGAGGCCGCCGAGCGCACCTCGGAGAAGACCGTGCGGGAGATGGACCCCACGATGTAGTTGTTGGCGTCGTTGGTGCGCACCTGGAGGGCGCCCGTCTCGGGGGAGTCGCCGGAGCTCGACGCGATCCTCCGGCTGAAGTCGGCGGGCATGGTGAGCGACAGGTAGTACTTGCCGTCCTCGACGCCCTTGCGCGCCTCCTCGCCGCTGACCTCGTGCCAGTCGAACGTCTTGCTCTTGTGCAGCCCCTCCGCGATGCCGTCGCCCGCGGTGATCTTCTGGCCGCCCGCGGTGGCACCCTTGTCCTCGTTGACCAGCGCGACCGGAACCCGGTCGAGCCGTCCGTACGGATCCCAGAACGACCACAGGTAGAGCGCGCCGTACAGCAGCGGCAGCAGCAGCAGCGCGACCAGCGCGGCCCGCGGCAGCCTCCCCCTGCCGAAGCGCCTCAGCTCAAGCCCGGCCAGTCGTGGCGAACGCATCCCCCGCCCCCTTCTCGTCCCCGTCTTCGTCGTCCCGCTCGTCCCGCTCGCCCTGCTCGTCCTGCGTGCCCCGCGTGGTCCCCACGGTCAGGTCGGCCTCGCCGGGAGCCTGGCTGCAGACGGCCAGCACCGTCGTACCGGCGTCGGCTATCGATCGCAGCAGCGCCCACGCCTCGGCGCGCTCGGCGTCGGAGAGCTTCATGTCGGCGTCGTCGACACCGAGCAGCCTGGGCCGTCCCATCAGCCCCAGTGCCACGGACAGGCGCAGCGCCTCCAGTCGCTCCAGATCGCGTACGTACGTGCGCTCGTCCTTCGGGAGGGTGGCGAGGTCGAGGCCCGCGGCCTTCAGCGCCTCGTCGATCGTCGCCCTGGCCGCGGTGCGGCGCTCGGCGGGCGTACGCAGCAGGGCGCGCACGGAACCGCCGAAGCGGTGCTGGAGCAGCGCCCGTTCGCGCAGATGCTCGGCGACGGTCAGGGCCGGGTCGAGGTCGCTCACCCCCGGGACCGGGCCCAGGGCGCTGAACCGGCGGATGGCGGTCATCCGGCCGGGCAGCCGCTCGCCGCCGACCTCGGCATGCCCCTCGGTGGGTTTCATCCGGCCGGTGAGGGCCAGAAGCAGACAGGTGCGCCCGGACCCGGAGGGGCCCTCGACGGCGACCAGCGAACCGGGTGCGGCCTCCAGCCGCACGCCCCGGAAGACCCAGCCGCGCGGCCCCTTGAGCCCGAAGTCCTCGGCGGTGACGCCTGCCCCGTGCGGGCTGTCCACGTTCCCCCCATTCGTTGAGCTGACGAATTCTTTGAACTGACTGGTCAGTACAAAAGTAACCCGGACCTGCGTTCGGGGCAAAGGGGCAGGTCAGGGCCGGGGTAGGGGCGGATTAGGCCCGATTGTCAGTGGTGGCCCTCACGATGGACACATACGGCCACAGCGCCGTCACACGACGACAGGAGGTTCGTCATGGCCAGCCATCGCGCGGCAGCCGCCCACCGGCCCCGCCCCATCGGCCCTGCCCCCTCACTGAACGGTCCCGCGAGCGACATCCACCCGGTGCTCCGCAGGGGCGGCGCGCCACCCGCCGCCCTCGACCTTCTCGCCCAGGCCCGCAGCGGTCTGGACGAGGCCGCCGTGCTCGACACCCCCAACGAGCGGTACGCGACGGCGCATCTCGCCGCGCTGCGCACCGCCGCCGCCGTCCTCGCCGCCCGGGGCCGGCCCGAAACGGGACCGCGCCGGCGGCAGCGGATCCGAAGCGCCTGGGAGGTGCTGCCGGAGATAGCGCCCGAACTGACCGAGTGGAGCGCCCTGTTCGCCTCCGGCGCCACCCGCCGGGCGCGCGCCGAGGCGGGCATCCAGGGCGCCGCCACCGCCCGCGACGCCGACGACCTCATCCGCGACGCCGCGATGTTCCTGCGGCTCGTCGAGCGCCTCCTCGTCCTGCAGCCCGCGCTGCCCCAGCCGAGGACCCGGGAGCCGGACGCGGGGTGAGGGGTCGGGGAGGGCGGTGGGGTGCGGGGATGAG
>NZ_JBJHPC010000015.1:0-34499 GCF_045257485.1 Streptomyces sp. YS-3
CCCCTGAAGTTCCCCCGCGGCTGGCCCACCCCCCGGAATCTCCGTAACCACCGGCTCATCAGCGAGCTCTACGCACTGTGCGACAACATGCTCGCCGCCCGCAGTACTGTCACTGCCGACACAACCTCGGACCACAACGACCTGCTCAGCTTGCTCGCCGCGGCCGGCAACGAGGAGGACGGCACTCTCGACGCCGACGAGGTTCGAGAGCAAGTTCTCATCTTTCTACTGGCCGGCCACGAGACCACGGCCAAATCCATGGCCTTTACCCTGCACCTACTCGCGCGGCACCCAGGCGAGCAGAGCAGGATCCGTGCCGAGATCATCCGCGTCCTCGGCGACCGCATGCCCACCGACACCGACCTCGGACGCCTACCGCGGCTCACCCAGGCGTTCAAGGAGGCCATGCGGCTGTATCCGCCGGGGCCCGTCCTCGCCCGCCGGGCCGTAGAGGCCACCGAAATCGCCGGCTCAGCGCTCCCAGCCGGCGCCAACGTCATCGTCGCCCCCTGGGTCACCCACCGTGACCCCGACCTCTGGGAAAACCCCGAGCGGTTTGACCCGGACCGCTTCTCCCCCGAACGGGAGGCGGAGCGCCACCGTTACGCCTGGTTCCCGTTCGGCGGCGGCCCGCGCACCTGCATCGGCCAGCACTTCGCCATGCTCGAATCCGTCCTCGGGTTGGCTGTCCTGCTCCGCTCCCACGAACTGGAGGCCATCGATGAAGTCGTGCCGGTCGCGGCCGACATCACCCTCCAGGCGACCGGCCCGGCCCGGGTGCGTCTCAACGCCATCTGAAGGTGGTTCAGTGCCGTCTTCTGCCGGCACCCCAAGGCCAAACGGAAACGTGGACTCCGGCGGGAGCTGATAGACGACACACGGTAGCGGACCCGGAACAGTTTCCGCCGATGATCGCTCGTCAGATCGCCACGGCCCACGGCAGGGTGCTCCTCAAGGGTCGAGATCCACTTGCGCGACACACCCTGAAGGGGGTGGGCGCCTGTGCGCGTACCTCGCACGGTCGTAGGTGCCGGGCAGCTCACTCACCCATCACGTCAGAGCCCAGAGGGGGTTGGGCGGAGACGGACCGCTGCACCTCAGCTGTCGTGAGTTCGCGGTCCGGCAGCTGTGGTCGTGAGTCGGTCACCGAGCGCGCTTCTCCGGTAGAGCACATGGCGTCCGTCACGTGTCCGGGTGACCAGTCCTGCGGAGTACAGGACGCGCAGATGTTGGGAGACAGCGCTCGGGGTGACTCTGAGACGGCGGGCGAGCTCTACAGTGGGCAGCGGCTCTTCCAGGAGGCTGAGGAGTCTCGCCCGGGGTGAACCGAGCAGGGACACCAGGGCGGTTGTGTCGACGGCCGGTATCTCCGAGCCCCACAGCGTGGCTACTCCCCGGCTGGGATAGACGAGGCTCGGCGGCTCGTCCGGGCTGACGGGAGGTGCGGGCTTGTGTGCGAACACGGACGGCAGGAGCAGCAGGCCCCGGCCAGATGCCGCAACCCGGTGCCTGCTGATCATCTGGTGGATGTACAGCTCTCCGCCTTGCCAGCGCAGGTTCGGGTGCATGTCGGCGAACAGCAGTCGGGCGCCCCCCAGGGCGAGTTGGCGGGCGCGGTAGGTCATGTCGGCTTCCAGCACCAGTCGCATGTGCGGCCACACCGGCTCGATGGCCACCTCCCAGTACTGCAGCAGGAGATCGCAGACGGCGTCGCGGAGTCTGGCGACACGTGCGTCTTCGTCGGCGGTGGCGTCACGGAGAGCTTCGGGAACAGGGTCGGGTGCGTGCGCAAGAAGCAGGTCGTGGCGGACCCGAGCGCAGGACGCCTGACGGACGACGGATAGTTCTTCTTCGAACGTCGGCGCGAAGCTCGTGGGATTCGGGGTCAGGAAGTCGGGGAGGGTACGCCGCAGGGCAACCAGGGACATCAGTAGACCGGTGTCGAGCGTGCCGAGTCTGCCGAGTACGGACCTGCGCCAGGGTAGGTGCAGCGCGGACAGGCCCGGATCCTGCAGTACCCGCAGGCTGAACAGGGTTTCGTGCAGAGGGGACAGGGCGAAGCGGGTGTCCGCTAGGTCCTCGACGCCGAGCACAAAGCTGATCATTAAGTCATACGCTACATCGATTGGCCGCACAGCGTCGATGCCGTGGACTCTCTCCCATGACACACACCACTCATGTGCAGCGGACGGCGGTTGTCACCGGGGCGGCACGCGGTATCGGCACCGTTGTGGCCAGGCGGCTGGCGGGCGAGGGCTTGGCGGTCGGCGTGATCGATCTGGACGAAGCGGAGTGCGGCGATACCGTGGACACCATCACAGGTGTCGGCGGGGCGGCGCTGGCCGTCGCCGCTGATGCCGTCAACGAGGCTGCGGTCGCTGCCCCTCGCGCGCGGATCGCCGCCGCGTTCGGGCCGCCGACGGTGCTGATCGACAACACCTGTATCGGCCCCCTTGCTGGCCTTGAGGAGATGACCACGCAGCAATGGGACACGGTCTGGGCGAACAACTCGGCGGCCCGTTCTTCGCCGCCCGACATGTCGAGCATCGCCGCGGGCGATGATGCTGGCCGCGTCGACTACGCCAGCACGAAGGCGACTTTGATCGGAATCGCCAAGTCCTGCGCTCTTCGGCTCGCACGGCATGGCGTGGCTGCGAACGCCATCGCGCCGGGATTCATCGTGAGCGTCCTCGTAAGCCCCGGCGCGGGGTCCGCCTCCGGCCAGGTCATGCACGTAGCGGGCGGGCGGTGGACTGAAGGATGAGCCGCCGGATGATCCTGATCCTCGCTGTCACGTGTGCCGTGGCGGTGGGCAACATCTACTTTCCGCAGGCCATCGGTCCACTGGTAGCCGCCGGGCTTCACGTGTCACCTGATTCGGCTGCTGCGGTGGTGACCGCCACACAGGTCGGCTACACGGCCGGGATGGTCCTGTTGGTGCCACTTGGTGACCGGCTCCCGCACCGCTCCTTCCTCGTCGTCCTCCTCGCTCTGACGGGCCTGGCACTGCTCGCAGCGGGTTGCGCGCCGGCTCTGCCCGCCCTCATTGCCGCCAGCACCCTCGTGGGCCTGACCGCCGTGGGCGCGCAGATCGTCGGCCCCTTGGCGGTCGGTCTCGTGGCCGCCGACCGCCAAGGAGCGGTGATCGGCACCCTGCTGAGCGGATCGACCGGCGGCATGCTGCTGGCCCGGACCTTCAGCGGCACGCTCGGTGAGTGGCTGGGTTGGCGGGCCCCCTACCTGATCGCCGCAGTCCTGGCCCTGCTCCTCGCCACCGTCTTGGCGTTCGCGGTACCGACCACAACCCCGTCCTCCCGCCAGCGGTACACAGCGCTCCTGGCCGAGCCGCTGCGCCTGCTGCGCACCGAGCCAAACCTGCGCCGCTCATGCTTCTACCAGGCAACCGTCTTCGCCGGGTTCTCCGCGGTCTGGACCTGCCTGGCGCTCCTGCTCGCCGGACCGACCTACGGGCTGGGTGCCCAGGCGGTAGGGACGATCGCCCTGGTAGGGGCAGCGACCATGGTCTGCACCCCGCTCGCCGGCCGCCTGGTGGACCGCTACGGCCCCGATCCAGTGAACCTGGTCTGCCTGCTTGGCGTCCTCGTCTCGGCCGCGATCCTCACCCTTGGTGCCCGGGGCGGCGCGCTGGGCCTGACCTCCCTGACTCTCGGCACGCTGCTCCTCGACACCGCGATGCAGTCCGGCATGGTCGCCAATCAAGTCCGCGTCTATGCCCTGCGCCCCGACGCCCGCAGCAGACTCAACACCGCCTACATGACCTGCGCCTACCTGGGCGGCAGCACAGGCTCCTGGCTCGGGATACACGTCTGGAGCCAGGCTGGCTGGTGGGGCGTGTGCGTGCTCGTCGCGCTGCTCGCCGCCCTCGCTCTGGGCCGCCACCTACGGGCCATGTACGCGCCCGGGGCCTCCACCGCGTCCGCCACGCTCTTTCGCCAGCCGGTGAGTACCGCCAGCCAGCCGACGCCCACGCCACCGGGCGGCCGGTCACCGCGAACACGGTGACGTCCGCCTCCTTCACGAGGTGCGGCGGCGGACGTCGATCAACAGGATGACCCTTCGCTGGCCCCCAGGAGTCCGGGGTGTGCTCGCGACGCCTCTCGTGGAAGAACCGCAGGGCGAACGGCTACGACAACACATCGCGGGGATCTGGCCTCAGAAGCCCAGCCCCACCTGGCCACATCACCGTCATCCGGACCGCCGGCGTCCCCGCGTTCCTCAACCCCCCGCCTCATCGCCGCCCTGCCCGGCGACCTCGAGGACGCTGGCGCAGTTCGGCATCACCACCATCTGCCACCGGGCCAAAGAGGGACCCATGCCGCAAGTCAGGAACTGGGACAGGGTGGCGGGGGAGGTCGTGGTGCCGGTACAGGGAACGTGAGCAGACGTGGCGGAGAGCACGAGATATGGGCGGTGGTCGTCGAAACCACCCGGGCCGGCTGTCGGAGCCAGTGAGGCCATGCACATGCAGGCCCATGCGGTGGCGCATGTCAAACGGGTCTCGGGCCGACGCGTTCGCGGAGCTCTCGGGGTGGGCGGTCTGAGCCCGCCCGGGTGGGCTGGCACACGCCGTGTGAGCTGTTGCACCAAGCCCTCAAGGCCGATGGGGCAATTCCGCCCTAGGGCGTGTGTCGGGTCGTGAGCAATGAGTGGGTTTCCTCATGCGACGATCTTCGATCCGGTAGATCGTCTTGCATGACGCGTGCGCAACTGACCAATGTGGAGGGGGAGTTCATTGGGCCGTACCTGCCGATCGGCGAGTACGGCCCGTATCCGGTGCGGCTGCGGCAGCAGTTCGAGGGGGTGCTGTGGAGGTTCCGAACGGGTGGGCAGTGGCGGGAGATGCCCGCCGAGTTCGGCGCCTGGTCGACCGTCCATAACCGTTTCCGGCAGTGGCGCGACGCCGGTGTCTTCGAGGCCCTGCTGGAAAGGACTGATAGCCGACGCCGCGAAGCGGGGCGATGTGGACCTGTCGCTGGTCAGCGTCGACTCCACCATCGCCCGAGCCCACCACGACGCCGCCGGGATGCACCTCGATCCCGGCGCACTCGACGCCCTGGAGAAGGCTGCCGAGGAGGAGAAGGCCAGGTCAAAGGGGGCGGTCGCGAAGAACAAAACGGGCGGGAAGCTGATGATCCCGGGCGGGAAGAACGACGGCGCATCCGACGCCGGCGCAAGCTCCGGCTGAAGGCCGCACTCCTGGGACGTTCCCGGGGTGGGCAGACCAGCAAGGCCCACCTCGCCGCCGACCGCAAGTGCCGTCCACTGGCGCTCGTCCTGTCCGCCGGACAGGCCGCCGACAGTCCGCAGTTCATCCCCGTACTGAACAAGGTGCGGGTCCGAGGGCCCCTCGGCCGTCCCCGCACCCGGCCGGACGCGGTCGCTGGGGACAAGGCGTGCTCGTCCTGCGGCAACCGTGCCCACCTGCGCCAACACGGCATCAAGGGCGACATCCCGGAGAAGAGGGACCAGGCCGCCAACCGGAAGAAGAAGGGCCACAAGGGCGGACGCCCCGTCGGCCACGACGCCCAGCTCTACAAGGAGAGGAACACCGTGGAACGGCTGATCAACAAACTCAAGGACTGGCGGGGCATCGCCACCGCTGCGACAAACCCCCCGCCAGCTACCTCGCCGGCCTCCACCTACGCGCCTCGACGATCTAGATCAAGGACCTCACCGGGCACCCGTCGCTCAAGACTTGATGCACGCCCAAGGAGCGAAAACCATTGGCCCCTCAGGCGGTTGAACATCTAGCGTCGCCCGGGTGTTGAGCGAGACGCAGTTGGATGAGTTCACTGAGCGCGGTTTCGTCGTGATCCCACAGGCGGTGCCGGGCGAGCTTCTGGATCGGGCGAACCGCCGGGTCGACGGGCTGATGGCCGGGCAGCCGCCGGAAGCCGGCAAGGTGGGGCCGCATTTCTACTTCCTGGAGACCAAGGAGGAAGAGGATCTGCTGGCGCCGTTGACCGGCGGCCCGGCGTTCGGGTACGCCGAGGAACTGGCCGGTTCTGGCACCCTGGAGGTCCCCCGGCAGGTTCAGGTCGCACTGAACATCCCGCCGTTCTCGCACCGCCCGGGCATCCCGCACATCGACGCGGCCAACGCCGAGCCGGTCGACGATCCCGAGCTCGGGACCTTCACCATGCTGGCCGGTGTCCTGCTGACCGACCAGCTCACCGAGGATTCCGGCAACCTGTGGGTCTGGCCAGGCACACACCGCACCCACGCCGCCTACTTCCGCGAACACGGCACGGGCAAGTACTGCGCCTACCCCCCGATCACCCTCCCCGAGCCCGAGCAGGTCACCGGCCGGGCCGGCGACCTGCTCCTGGCCCACTACCTTCTCGGCCACAACATCGGCGGCAACTTCACCTCCGACCAGACCCGACGCATGCTCTACTACCGCATCAGCAACCCCGAGCACGCGACCCGCCAGAAGGAATTCCTGCAAGACGTCTGGCTGGAGTACGGGCCGATCAGATCCCGCCTCACCGAAACCTGAAGCAGGCTTCCGCGTCTTGCGGAAACAGATACTGCTCGATCAACTCATGCAGCATCAGTCAACTGTGGCCCCGTCGCGCCACGCAAGACGATCTACCTGATCAGCTCCCATGAGGCCGTACCTCACCGAGTGATCACAACCCGATACACGTCCTAGGGGGGCGGCAGAGTACGGCAGAAGGAGGCAACTGCCGTCCCCGCGGCTTGCAGCACGTACGTGCTGTGCCGGTGCTTCGGGCACGCCGTCGGCATACCGCTCGCCGGTTTCGGCTGCTCGGACCGCGTCAGTCCCGTGTGCGGCTCCCCAGATGATCCGATGGCCAAGGCCGCCAGAAATGAGTGGCGACGGCCGATGAGTTCCTCCATGATCCGCAGTCATAGTTCGTGGTTGGTGTGGCGTGGCCGCGAGGGCGGTCCAAGCGCGCACCGAACGGACCTGCCGCCGGCTGGACACGAGACACCGAGGAACCTTAGATGCGCACCCTGATCAGCACTGCCTTCATCTCGCTCGACGGCGTCGTGGAGGCCCCCGGCGGGGAGGCCGGTTACCGGAACGCCGGGTGGACCTTCAAGGAAGTGGACTTCCTTCCCGAGGCGTTCGAGATCAAGGGACGGGAGCAGAAGGAGGCCACCGCGATGATGATGGGCCGCACCAGCTACGAGGCCTTCAGCGCGGTGTGGCCCGACATGGAGGACTTCGCGGACTACAAGGTGATGCCGAAGTACGTCGTCTCCACCACCCTCCATGAGGACGACCTGGTGTCGAACTGGGGTGAGACCACGATCCTTCGCTCGGTCCACGAGGTCGCCGCGCTGAAGGAGACCGAGGGAGGCCCGATCATCCTCCACGGCAGCGCCACGCTGAACCACAGCCTCTCGGACGCCGGCCTGATCGACCGCTACCACCTGCTGGTCTTCCCGCTCCTGCTCGGCGCGGGCAAGCGGCTGTTCAGCGCCACGGACAAGGACACCCAGAAGCTGAAGCTCGTCGAGCACGAGGCCTACGCCAACGGTCTGCAGAAGCAGGTCTTCGACGTCGTCCGCTGACCGGACTTGGAACCGTCCGCCCTCCTCCTGCTCTCACCTCGCCGGACGTGGTATTCGCCGGAGGGACCTGCCCGGCGAGTTTGAGATCACCGCACCGGCCAGAGGAAGAGCTCCCGTCATCGGGAAATCTTGGCCCGGGACCGGCGGCCCTGTGTACGCAGGCGCTTCTGGATTCGCCGGGCCTCTTCCAGCCGCTCTTCGAGGATGACGATGCGGCAAGCGGCCTCGATGGGGGTGCCGGCGTCGACGAGTTCGCGGGCGCGGGCGGCGATACGCAGTTGGCGGCGGGTGTAGCGGCGGTGTCCGCCCGGCGAGCGCAGTGGGGTGATGAGGTGGTGTTCGCCGACGGCGCGGAGGAAGCCCTGGGTGGTGCCGAGTATTTCGGCCGCGCGGCCCATGGTGTAGGCGGGATAGTCATCGTCTTCGAGACGGCTGATCGAAACGTCTGCTGTCATTGCACCTCTCTCATGAACCATGGAATACGTGGAGGGGCCCGGGTGCCATGCCGGCACCCGGGCCCCGAAGGAACTGCTACACCATCTGCCGGCCCTGATACTGCGCCGGCCTTCTGTTTCCGCCGCCCCGACCGAGAAGGTGTCGGGGGTACGGGGATCGCGGTTGCTTGACCGGAGACCACCTCACTAACGATGTCCTGCGGTACCCGGACTCCGTAACGCTCGTCCGGGCGATCCTGATGGCGCTTGAGCCCCTCCGTTCTTTCCCTCTGGGATCGATCACTTACCTACAACTGGTACTGCGAACTGCTTGTCCTGCTGGTGTTGCGTACTGCCGGCGGCCTGTCCCAGCGCCGCTCGTCGACAGCCAGCCCCGTCGCCCGTCCTGCATCTGCTCTGGCTTGGAACCCCACTGCCGAACTTCCCCGGTGCGCGCGCCCGCAGCCACGCCTTCACCGGGATACCACTGAACTGAACTTCGCTGCGGAGTACTGCGAACTGCGTTTACCACTGTTTTCCTGCGGTACTGCTCCTGGCAGCCCCTGATCACTGCGGGCCACCCGGTCCGGTCGCCAGTCCCGTCGCCGTCCTGCAACCGCTATGGCTTCGACACTCCACCACCGCACCGTCCTACGAACTGCAACTACTTGAACTGCGGTACTGCGGGTACTACTGCCCGGCAGTTCGTCTCTGCCGGGCCCTGCGTCTCTCTGCGTTACGAGAGAAACCATAACCACACCAGCACCCAATGTCTACTCCGGCCAGCATAGATTTTCCGTCGCCCAGTCGACAGGTAGTCGGCCACGGAGACAGCAACGGGCAGACGGCGGTCACCTGCAGGCTCGTTCTCCGCCTTGATGCCGCCGACAGCCCGAGCAGAGCGGCAACAGCACCCGCGCCCGCCCTAACCCGGCCGACGTACCTCGACCACTCCCGTCTCGTACGCCACGATCACGGCCTGGGCACGGTCGCGGACCCCGAGTTTGCCGAAGAGGCCGGTGATGTGGTTCTTGACGGTGGAGGCGCTGACACCCATCGCCTCCGCGATCTCCGCGTTGTCGAGGCCCGTCGCCATCAGCCGCCACACCTCCGTCTCGCGCGGCGTCAGACCGTCGACCTGAGCCAGGAGCGGCCCGGGACGCTCCGGGACCCTGACGTACGTGGAGATCAGCCGGGTCAGCAGCCGGGGTGCGACGGCCGCCTCGCCGGTGTGCACGACCCGTACCGCCGCAACCAGTTCCTCCGGCGAGATGTCCTTCGGCAGGAACCCGCAGGCCCCGGCGCGCAGCGCGGTCACCACGTACTCGTCCAGGTCGAAGGTGCTCAGCGCCAGCACCCGGCAGCCGGGCAGTTCGCGCGCGAGGCGGCCGGTGGCGGCGACGCCGTCCAGTACCGGCATACGGATGTCCATCACGACGACGTCGGGGAGCAGCTGGTGGGCGAGGGTCACCGCCTCCTCGCCGTCGCCTGCCTCGCCCACCACCTCGAAGGCCGGGTCGGGCGCGAGGATCAGGGCGAGTCCGCGCCGTACGAGCGGCTGGTCGTCCGCGATCAGCACCCTGATGGGTTTCGGTTCCCTCACGTCGTGGGTCGTCGCGTTCATCGGGGCGCTCCCTCGTCAGCCGTCAGCGGCAGCCGGGCGCTCACCCGGAAACCCGCCCCGTCCAGGGGACCGGCGTCGAACGTCCCGCCGTGCAGCGCGGCCCGCTCCCCCATCCCCACCAGTCCGTAACCGGAACCCGATGCGGCGCCCGCTCGCGCGAGTCCCGCGTCGGCGCCGGCTCCGTCGTCCCGGACCTCCACCACCACGCCGTCCGGCTCATAGACCAGCCGCACCTGCGCCCGCGCCTCGCCCGCGTACTTGCGCGCGTTGGTCAGGGACTCCTGCACGATCCGGAAGACGGTCAGGCCCACGCTCGGCGGCAGCGGGCGCTCTTTGCCCCCTACGTCCAGCGCGGTGGGGAGCCCGGCCCGGCACGACTCGGCGACGATCCGCTCCAGGTCCGCGATGCCGGGCTGCGGCGCGGTCGGCTCGTCCTCCGCCTCGTCCCCGGCCCGCAGTACGTCGAGGAGCTGGCGCATCTCGCGCAGGGCCATGCGCCCGGAGCCCTCCAGTTCGACCAGCGCCTGCCTGGCCACCTCCGGATCGCGGGCGAGGTTGGCCCGGGCTCCCCCGGCCATCAGCTGCATGGTGGTGATGTGGTGCGCCACGATGTCGTGCAACTCGCGGGCGATGCGGCGCCGTTCGGCGGCCACGGCCCGGTCCGCGAGCAGTCGGCGGTTGGCCGTGATGTCGCGCTGCCAGCGGTTCATCACAGCCGCCGCGATGATCACGACGACCGCGGCGAGCACATTGGCCAAGACCTCCATCAGCGACAGACGCGGCCACTTCGTCCAGTTCACCAGCGCCACCACCGCGCCCATCGCCGACGTCGCCGCCACGAGCGTGCCCTTGAGCCGTACGACGGTGTAAAGCGCGACGATCACCGCGGCACCGAAGTGCTGGGGCGTCGGCACGGTCAGATTCATGACGAGTCCCAGCAGGAGCACGGCCGCGAGCACCGGAACCGGAGCGCGGCGCCGTGCCAGCAGCGGCAGCGCAGCCGCCACCACCAGCAGACATCCGGCCACCGGCACCTCACCCTGCTCCGCATGGCTGGCGAAGGTGAAGCTGACCAGGTCCATGACCCCGGCGCCGACCGCGACCAGGCCGTCGTTGCGCGTCCAGGGCAGCGCGTCGCCGCCCTGCCCGGTCGCCGGGGCCCAGGGCGCGGCGGGCGTGGTCACCATGGCGGTCCCCATTCTGTGAGTGGCGGTTTTGACCGCCGACGGTGTGTCACGGCCCTCGTTCCATGATCCCAGTCTCGCATCGGGCACCGGGCCCACATCCGGCCCGAGGTCCGACCCCGCTCTGGGAGCACGCTCCCAGGAGCCGCCCGCGCCCACGCCGCACTCCCAGGGCGGTTCTCCTCCCGTGCTCGGACGACCGCGCCCCGCCACGCTGATGTGCTGGTCAACGGCGCCGAAAGGGCCGCGTCCCCACCAGGGTCCGCATCCCGCCCGCCGGCCGCATCCCCATCCATCGTCGGAGGACAAAGTGATCCGCGCCCTGACCGGGTTCTCCACCCGCAACCCCTGGAAGGTCATCCTCGTCTGGTCGGTGGTGGGCCTCTTCCTCGCCCTGCTCGGCCAGTCGCTGCTCTTCCGCGTCACCCAGAGCCAGAGCGGGGACTTCCTGCCCGCCACCTACGACTCGGCCGCCGCGCTCAAGGTCGCCGAGGAGAAGTTCGGTGCGAAGCCCGACGCCAACGCGATGACCGTACTCGTCGCCCGGACCGACGGACGGCCCCTGACCGGGGCCGACGAGCGGCGCATCGGCCACATCGCCGCGGAGCTGGGCCGACGCCACGTCAAGATGCCCGAACCCAGCGGGGACGGTCCCGCTTTCCTGGCCAAGGACTACTCGCAGACACCCCAGGTCAGCCCAGCCATGGTCGCTCCCGACCGCGGCTTCGAGCTGCTCTCCGTACAACTGACGGGCAATGCCACGGACCCCGGTATGCACGACCTCTACCGGGCCTTCCGCGACGACGTGAAACGCGAGTTCGCCAGTGCCCAGATGCGTACGGGCTTCACCGGCGGACTCGCCGGGCTCGTCGACACCACGGAGGCCGAGAAGACCACCGGCGAGGTGGTCAGCGCCCTCATGATCGGCCTCATCGTGCTGATCAATATTCTGGTCTTCCGCAGTGTGCTGGCCGCGTTCGTGCCTCTGCTTGCGGTCGCCGTCATCAGCGGCGCGGCACTGGGCACGGTCGTGTGCGCCGCGCTCGTCACCGGTATCGACCTCGACACCTCCACACCGAACCTGATCGGCGTCGTCCTCATCGGCATCGGAATCGACTACTTCCTCTTCCTGCTGTTCCGCTTCCGCGAGCAGCTGCGAGCTCATCCCGACATGCCCGCCCGTACCGTGGCCGCGGAGGTCACCGGCAGGGTCGGTACGGCGATCACCTCGGCGGCACTGACCATCGTCGCCGCCTTCGCCACCCTGGGGATCGCGACCTTCGGGCAGTTCCGCGTGCTCGGCCCCGCCATCGCCGTATCGGTGCTCGTCATGCTGCTGGCCGGGCTGACGTTCATGCCCGCGCTGCTCGCGGTCAGCGGGCGCAGGATGTTCTGGCCGTCCCGCTCGCTGCGGCGCGAGCCCCGGCCTGGCGCCGCCGGGCGTGTCGGTGACCTGGTCGCCCGGCGCCCGCTCACCCTCGTGGTGGCCTCGGTCGCGCTGCTGGGTGCGCTTGCGGCCGGAGCTGTCGGCGTCCGTATGGACTTCGACCAGTCGGGCGGCGACGAGGGCACTCCGGCAGCGGCCACCGCCGCCGAGATCAACCGCGCGCTGCCCGCCGGGGTGTCGGACCCGACCAGCGTCTACGTCACGGCGGAGCAGGGCCGCACGCTCACCGTCCGAAGCGTCGACGCCCTGCCCCGTGCCCTCGCCAAGGTCCACGGCGTCGGCCAGGTCGGCAGGACCGTCCTCAACCAGGACAGCTCGGCGGCCCGCATCGACGTCTACCTCACCGCCGACACCCAGAGCCGACAGGCACGCGACCTCGTCTCCGGGCCGGTCCGCGAAGCGGTCGCCCTCCACACACCTGCCGGTATGGAGGCCCATGTGGGCGGTACGGCGGCGATCTTCGCGGATATCTCCACGGCGGTCGACCACGACCTCAAGACAGTGTTCCCGGTCGCCGCCGGGCTGATCGCCCTCATCCTGATCGTACTGCTGCGGAGCCTGCTGGCCCCGGCCGTCCTGATGCTCGCCGTGGGGCTCGGCTTCGCCGCGACGCTGGGTGCCTCCGCGCTCTTCTTCCAGCAGCTGCTCGACAAACCGGGCGTCAACTTCGTGCTGCCGCTGGTGTTGTTCCTCTTCGTGGTCGCGCTCGGCACCGACTACAACATCCTCATCAGCGACCGCATCCGCGAGGAGATGGAGCGCCCGGGGCCCGCCCGGGCCGCCGTCGCCCGCGCCGTGCGACACACCGCACCCGCCATCGCCACCGCCGGTGTGGTCCTCGCCGCCTCCTTCGGCAGCCTCGCGGTCAACGCGGCACCCGCCACCCAACAGATCGGCTTCGCGACCGGGCTCGGCATCCTGCTCTCCGCCTTCGTCCTCTCCATCGTGCTGGTGCCCGCGCTCGCCGTACTCCTCGGCCGGGGCATCTGGTGGCCGGTCCGCCCGGGCCGGGGCAAGGGCCGCCATCACCAAGCTGAAGCCTGGGAGGGCGGCCGACCCCTCAACGAGGCCTTCCCCCGCCCGCGCGGAGGCCTGGACACACGGTTGCACAACGAGTAACCCGCGAGTGCCGTGCGCGACGGGGCGTGTCCTGCCCCGTCGCGCTTGGCACTCGGCGCGCCGACTGAGGAGGGCGCACGCGAAGACCACTGGCACTGCCGGCCGTCGCGGCCTCGACCGTCGTTCTGGGCAGCACGGTCCCGATCGCCACCGCCCCCAAGCCGGGCGGCAGGCCCAACCGCTGAGCCCCGGCGGCCCCCGGCGACAGCGGCCTGTGAAGGCCCCGCCTATGTCGCCGGCCAGGTGCGGCCCACGTCGTCTGCGACGCGCACTACTACGACGGCGAGCGGCCCGGCCGCAAGGCGTCGTGCGTCAGAACCCGGAATTTGGGCTGCCCCAAGTGACCTTCCGCGACCGCACGGGGCGGAGCGCCGGCCACGAACGCGGGGAACGGGCAAGACCCTGCGGGAGGGGTGGTAGCGCGCCGAGGAGGACGGGCAATGGCTCCGGTTGGCCACCCGGTACAGCACGCTGCCGTTCCACTACCTTCAGGGACATCCACTCAATGTAACCTTGAACTTACCTGTCGTTAACGTTCCTACGGATAGGCTGCGTTCAGCAGGGCGGCTGGCACCGAAGCCGTGAGTCCGTTGCATGCCCGACTCTTGACTTGAGGAGCCGAGTAGTGGCACGAACACGAACGGTGCAGCTCTTTCTGGCGGCACTGGCCGCAGCCCTGCTGACCCTCCAGCTGTTCGCGCACGGCGCCCCAGCCGTCGCGGCCAACGCACCCGAACCCGCCACAGCCGTCGGGCAAGCCTCGCTGAGCGAGGAGCCCGTCGAGCCGGAGGAACTCTGCGGGCACTACCGGAACCGCGACCGGCGGGAGCAAGAAGAAGATCACCTCGCGGTCGCGGCAACCCACGGCATGACGCCGTCCACCGCTGTGCCTGCCGCCGTTGACGCGGACGGCTCCCCTGCGGCGCTGCCGTACGAGCAGAGAGCCCCCGGCAGCAGATCTCGCGCGGCGCTGCAGGTCTTCCGTTGCTGAGCTGAGCGGCCCCCGAGCGAGCCACCACATCCGGCACCGGGTACGGCCGGGCATCCGCCCTGCCCGTACAGCGGTTCCGGGACGCCCTGTGCCGCCGCGCGCCGCGCCTGCGGTCGCCGCGCGCCGTCGCCCTCGCTCGCCCCATGCCCCTCTTCCCGAATCCCTGTCACACCGACGCGCCCCCACAGCGCGCCAGGAGGAGTCACCACGTCATGCAGCCCCTCATCGACAACGCCCGTACCTTCGGACAGCGCCCTGAGGAGTTCGCTCACCTCGCCGAGGGACAGTCCCCGCAGGTCCTGTTCATCACCTGCGCCGACTCGCGGGTCGTCCCTGCACTGATCACGGGCGCCCGCCCCGGTGAGCTCTTCGAGCTGCGCACCGCGGGCAACATCGTCCCGCCGTATGCCTCCGAGCACCCCACCAGCGAGGCGGCCACCATCGAGTACGCCGTGGAGGTCCTCGGCGTCGACGACATCGTGGTCTGCGGCCACTCCCACTGCGGCGCCATCGGCGCGCTGGTGCGCGGTGACGACCTGGACGCCGTGCCGGCCGTGCGCGACTGGCTGACGAACGCC
This sequence comes from Streptomyces sp. YS-3, assembly GCF_045257485.1. Lineage (NCBI taxonomy): Bacteria > Bacillati > Actinomycetota > Actinomycetes > Kitasatosporales > Streptomycetaceae > Streptomyces > Streptomyces sp. YS-3. The sequence continues at coordinate 14,944 of NZ_JBJHPC010000015.1, forward strand.
GTGGATCAGCCCAAGTGCTCCGACTCGGCCGACCCGACCGTCGCCGAAGCCGTCCAGAACCACGTCCTCGCCCAGTTGCTGCGACTGCGGTCGTACCCGTGCGTCGCCAAGCGCCTGGACGCGGGTGAACTGCGCCTGCACGGCTGGTACTACGAGGTCCACACCGGCATAGTTCTGGAGCACCGCGAGGACTCCGACACGTTCGAGACGCTCTGAGGGGACTGGCGACCATGCTGTCGAAGTTGTCGAAGTTCCCATATCTGAGGCAGGACTTCCTTGCCTCCATCGTCGTTTTCCTGGTCGCCGTGCCGCTGTGCGTCGGCGTCGCGGTCGCCTCCGGCGTGCCCGCGGAGCTGGGCCTTGTCACCGGCATCGTGGGCGGTCTCCTCACCGGGTTCCTGCCCGGCAGCAGCCTTCAGGTGTCGGGTCCGGCCGCGGGCCTGACCGTGCTGGTCTTCGAGGCCGTCAGCGAGTTCGGGGTGGCCACACTCGGCGTGATCGTGCTGTTCGCCGGACTGCTCCAGCTCGCCATGGGCTTCCTCAAGGTCGGCCGGTGGTTCAGGGCAATCTCCGTCGCCGTCGTCGAGGGCATGCTCTGCGGCATCGGACTCGTCATCATCGCCGGCCAGATCTACGCGGCGGCGGGCGTGAAGGCACCGAAGACCGGCATCGACAAGGTCGCGGGCCTGCCCGGAGCGTTCGCGGACGCGCTCGGCAGCACCGAGGCCCTGGCCTCCCTCGCGATCGGTGCGGGCACCATCGCGGTCATCGCGCTGTGGAAGAAGACGCCGAAGGCTGTGCAGTCCGTGCCCGGCGCTCTCGCGGCGGTGGTCCTGGCCGCGGTCATCTCCCTCGCCTTCAGTCTGCCCGTTGCCACCGTCCAGGTGGAAGGTCTGCTCGGCGTCGTCCAGCCGCCGGGGGCCGAGGCGTTCGGCGAGCTGGCCAACCCGGCCATCTGGGGCACCGTCATCGCCTTCGCGCTGATCGCCTCCGCGGAGAGCCTGTTCAGCGCGGCGGCTGTGGACCGGCTGCACGACGGTCCCCGTACCCAGTACGACAAGGAAATGATCGCCCAGGGCGCGGGCAACACCGTGTGCGGTCTGCTCGGCGCGCTGCCGATGACCGCGGTGATCGTGCGCAGCTCCGCCAACGTGGGCGCGGGCGCGAAGACCAAGGCCTCCCGGGTGCTGCACGGCGTGTGGCTGCTGCTGTTCGCCGCCGCGATGCCGTGGGCCCTGGCGCTGATCCCGACCCCCGCCCTCGCCGGCATCCTCGTGCACGCCGGCTGGAAGCTGATCCCGTTCCGACAGATCACCGCGCTGTGGCAGAGCCACAAGAGCGAGGCGCTGATCCTCGTCGTCACCGCCGTGTCGATCGTCGCGGTGAACATGTTCGAAGGTGTGCTCATCGGACTGGCCCTGTCCGTGATCAAGACCGCCTGGGAAACGTCGAACCTCAAGACGGAGGTCGTAGACAAGGGTGCCGGACCCATCCAGGTCCACCTGTCGGGCAACGCGACCTTTCTCCGCCTGCCGAAAATACTCGACAGCCTGGAGGCGCTGCCCCAAGACCGTCCGATCGAGGTGTACCTCTCCGGACTGCACCACCTCGACCACGCCTGCCGTACGGCCCTGGAGAACTGGGCCGAGCGGCACAGCGCACCCGACACCGAACCGGTGAAGGTGGTCCCCGCGAAAACCTAACACCGCCCAGCGGCCGGGCGGTACACACCACATGTGTACTGCCCGTCGACATCAGGTCGGACCCGCAGTGCACAGAGGGGGCCCCGGCGGTCAGTCACCGCTGGGGCCCGCTGCCGTGCAACCCGATGGGGGCTCCAGCGGTTTCGCGGACACCGATTGAGGCAGTGGGAGGCCCGGGGGTGGACATGGCTGGCGGTATGCAGGCGCTCTTGTGCTTCGTCGCGGCGGTCGTCGCCCTCACCCCTGGGGTTGGCGGCAGCGACGACGGCCACCCTCGGGAGGGTGCCGAGCACCAGGTCATCGCGCTTTGTCGCCACGCTGGAGAAGCCGGCGCGGATGGCGGTCGTCCTAGCCCAGGAGACCAAGGGCAGCCTGAGCGTCATTCAGCAACGGCTTGACTGGAGTCGAGGCCGGAGCGCGGGGTCTCGGCTGGGCATGAGGCTGGCTAGGCTGTCCGTCATGAATCCGGCCATCATCAGCGGTGTGACCACTGAGCCCGCCATCCTTGGCGCCAAGGAACTCACATCCGATCCGGAGCTGGAGGCACGGTTTGCGGAGTCGGCCCACCAGATCCTGGCGGAGCTGGTCGGTAGAGGTGCTGCGCTGGGCTGGGTCGAACCACCCCTGCGGGATGACGTGGCGGAACTGCTCGGCCACGTCGTCTCCGCAGCGCAGGCTGGGGATGCGGCTCTGCGTGCCGCTTACCTTGACGGTCGGCTTGTCGGGCTGGGGTATTGGCTGCGCTACGCCCGACCGACCCATCGGCCACACGCCGACCTGGAGAAGATCGCGGTAGATGCGGCTGCCCAAGGTCGTGGCATCGGCCGGGCACTGACCGCCGCCTTGATCGCTGACGCCCGGGAGGCGGGTATCGAGGTTCTCACCCTGGACGCCCGTGGCGACAACACTAGTGCCCTGCATCTCTACCGGTCGCTGGGCTTCACCGAATACGGCCGTCTTGCCGACTTCGTCGCGGTCGGTGAACACCGCTACGACAAGGTCTTCTACATGCTCGACTTCCGCCAGCGCCCGCGCTCCGGTCACTAGGGGCCGGCCCAGCCCCGGGCCTCCGTTCGATCGCCCGGTACCGCCGCCGGCACCTGGATGCGCTCGCCGATCTGTTCACCCAGTCATTGCACCTCGCCCTGAAGCGCGTATCGAGTCGGAGATCGCCGCCTTTGAGGCCCAGGCCAGGCGCTGCTCGCCGACGCGGAGGCCACCTACGAGACCGAGGACCAGATCTTTGACTCCGCCAGCAAAGACGCCGACCTGCCCGCGGAGCTGGCCCATGGTGAGAAGCGATGGACCAAACCCGGCGTGAGCCTTCACTCAGCGTGCGGTTGCCCGACGGTGAGCGGCGCGGATCAGCACGGTGACCAGAGCCGCCAAGTCGAGAGCGCCGTCAGGGTCGTCGGCGTAGCGGGTGGTTTGCAGCGGCCACCCGCGGTAGCGGCGACACCCCGTGGGGGCACCCCCGTACCGGTCATCGGTGACGGCCCGGGAAACCGGCCGAGCTTGGTGGTCCACTGCGACGACCCGGCCAACGAGTTCACCATCAACCTCACCCGGTAACCGGATCGGCCGCCGCATGAGGTACCGCAAGGAGCGGAGAGGGGGCGGCCACCACGAGCCGCCTCCCTACGCCGGTGAGGGGGACGTGGCGATGGGCACGCGCGCGGGCGTCAGGCGGACGTGAAGCGGTCCCGGTGGTTCGCCAGCCACGTGGCGAAGTCCTGAAGACCGGGATGGACCGAGCGGACCGCGTCGAGGTCGCGGGCGGCGATGAAACGCGCTTCGCAGTCGGCGTAGAACTGGAACATGTTGCCCGCCTCGTCCGCGCCGGGGAATCCCAGGGCCCGGAAGTCGTCCGGACTCAGCGGGCGGTAGCGCACCGGGCGCCCCAGGGCGTTGGTCATCGCCGCGGCCATGTCCGTGAGAGTGAGGTGCTCACCCGCGATACTGATCGTCGCGCCGATGTAGTCCGTAGCACCCTTGAACAGGGCGTACGCGGTCCGGCCGATGTCCTCCACCCCGATACCCGACAGCTTCTTGTCGCCCATCGGGAAGACGAACTCCAACGCCCCGTCCTCAGCGGGCTGCGGTGCGAACGCCCCGTAGAGGTTCTCCCAGTAGAACGTGGTGCGCAGGAACGTCACCGGGACGCCGGCGTCGAGGAAGAGGTGGTCGACCTCCGCCTTGCCGTCGAAGTGCGGCACTTTGAACCTGCCCTGGAGCGTGGGCATCCGGTCGTCCTCCAGAGGAATGCACTCCCGGGTGTCCTCCAGCGTCGACCACACCGCGTGCTGAACGCCGGCGTGTCCGGTGGCCCGCGCGAGCGCCGCCGCCTGCGCCTGTTCATGTGCGGCGTCCATGTCCTCCCAGAAGTTGGTCACGAGGTACGCCCCGTACGCGCCCTCCAGCGCGGGCCCCAGGGATTCCTCGTCGTCCAGATCCGCCCGGACCACCTGCGCTCCGAGGCGCTCCAGCTTCCGGGCCGCGTCCGAATCCGGCCGACGGGTCACCGCGCGGACGGTGAACTCGCTGTCCGGGTCCTCAAGGATCGCCCGCGCCAGTGCCCCGCCCTGCTGTCCTGTCGCGCCGAACACGGTGACGATCCGCTTGCCGTTCATGGCCTTCCCCTCTCCTGAGCTCGCATCCCCGTACCCGGCTGGGAGGACGCGGTGCGAACCTACGGCGCGTCAGGTGCTCCGGCGGCGGGCCACGCCGAGCGCCACGCGAGCGGGACCCCGTGCGGAGCATGGCTCCCATCAAGAGGTAGGTCCCCGACGGGCTCGAACGGTCGCCCGGTGCCATCCCGGTCCCGCGCCTTCGTGGCCGCTGCCGATCAAATGCCGCAGGCGCTGCAACCCCACGCATGACGGGCCCAGTGCGTCCTGCCGCTGCCGCGTATGCGGCGTTCACTACTGGTGGCGCGGTGGTCCGGCGGCATGGGTGAAAGGGTGGCGCAGCTCGCGCAGTGGGCTTTCCCGTCTTTCCCCCGCGAACTGAGGCCTCGTCCCAGTGAGCACCGACGTCGGAACACCGGCGTCGTACGGCGGTCGGCGGACCGGCCGAACAATCGGCGGCAACGGCGGCAACCTTCCCGTCGTCCGCGGCCACTGAGTAGGGGAACACCGGCTCGCTCTTCCGAACGGATGCACATGAAAGAGACACGTCAGGCCGCGCGACAGCGCAGGCGCAGAAGAAGGCTGACCGTGGCCACCACTACCGGGCTGGTCGTCACCGGTCTTCTCGTCGGCTTGGTCATGGCTGTTCAGCGGGGCGGCCATGACCACCAGGGGACCACCGGGCGGGACACCGCTGTCGCCGACTCCCGCGGGGGCCTCCCGCCCATCTCGCCGACTTCGCCAGGCTCCAAGCTCTCCCCCGCTCCCCCGGCCGGTCCCTCCGCGACCTCGTCGGCCGGTACCAAGTCCCCGACGCCGGACCGCGCTCCCTCCCGGACCGCGTCCCCAACCACGTCTGGCCCGCCATCGGCCGCCCCTCGCAGCCCTGCCACCTCACCTCTCGCCGGACGGATTCGGCCCCGGAGCACCTACCGGGGTGTCGCCACGGTCTACCGGGCCGGCGTCGGTGACGGCGCATGCTCCTACGGAGCGAGCGACGACATGATGATCGCGGCGATGAACACCACCGACTACGAGACGTCCAGGGCCTGCGGCGCGTACGTGCTCGTCCGTGCGGCGAACGGCGCCTCCGTCACGGTACGGATCACCAACGAGTGCCCCCTGCCCTGCGCACCGGGCCAACTCGACCTCAGTGAGCAGGCCTTCGCCAAACTGGCACCCGTCTCGACCGGCCGTACGGCTATCACCTGGAGCCTGTTGAGCCCCGGTATACCGGGCACGATATCCCTCCGCTACAAGAACGGTTCCTCCCCCTACTGGTGCGGAATTCAGGCCATCGGCCACCGAAATCCGCTCGCGCGGCTCGAAGTCCGCACCAAAAGCGGCTGGCGCCAACTGGCCCGCACCGACTACAACTACTTTCTCTCCCCTGACGGCAGTGGATGCGGCGGCCCCGTCAGGATCACCGACATCTACGGAGAACGATTGACTGTCAACGGGGTCGTCCTGCGGCCGGGAGCGGTGCAGCCCACGCAAGTCCAGTTCGCACAGCACTGATCCCTTGCGTTCATCCAGCGGAGGGCTGGCCCCTCACTACCGGAGCCCGCGACCTGCGCACTCAGCTCAGTGCGCACCCATCTTCCTTATCCCGGGCCGCCGCTCCGCTCGCGCGCGGGTCGAGCGCGTCGCACGGCGACCCCTCGACCGCTCGACCCCGCGCGTAACCCTCACTCGGCTGGCCGCATCCGCCTACCGCCAGGGCCTGGGCCCGTCTTGTCGCCCCGGTGACCAGTCGCGGGGACGGCATCGGGCTCCTCGGACCGTTCCTGCGGGCGGCGCGCCGGACGCGGAGGGGATGCGCGACATCGGCGACACCGCGCACGTCCTGGCGTACATCGTCATCCCGAACCGCTCCTTCAGGCGGACGTTGCCTGATGGCTAGGAACGGTCGACGGCGTCGAGGGCGTGTTCTTTGAGGAAAACACCCGCATGGGCTGCTGCTTCTTCCGCAGTCGCGTAGCGCGTCCCATCGGTGACCGCGGCGGATGCTCCATCAGCGCCCATGCCTGTCCAACTCCAGTCACCGGAAGGCGTCTGCACCAGTTCGGCAGTCCCCCCGAAGAGCGCGAGCGCGCTCCTGCCCGCTGTCGCGGGCGCTGAGCGGTTGACGGCGTCGGGCCATTTCTTACGGGCGCCCTGCCGGGTGATGCCCCAGACAGCCCCCATCTGCTCGTAACTGGCGCCGTAGGAGCCAGCGGTTGCTGCCGCGCCCGCGGTCAACCGCCTGACCGCGGCGTCCATCACCTTCCAAGCGGCCAGGACGGACAGTGCCACTTCGGTGGGATCCGCGTCCCACATACGGTCCGCGGGCAGCCCGGTCTGGCGGGAGCGAATCGCCGAGGCCAGCGGATTCAAGGCGTCGTACAGCGCCTTGTCGAGTTCTGCCTGCTCTTCCGGGGTGATCTCAGAGACCATCATGCGACAACTATAGTTTCCGACTTGGCAGATGGAAACCAAAGTTTCCACAACGTCTCACTCACAGCCCGGCCTCATCGGCGAGACATGCCCTCCAGTGCTGCCAGGCGTCGTTCACCCCGGGGACGACCCGGCGAAGGCGTTCGGCGGCGTACTTGTTCCGCCAGATGACGCGGCGGCGGAACATGCCGCCCCGTTCCTGGCAGTGGGCGTGGTCGGCACCCTTGAGGGCGACCGTTGCTTGATGCGGCACTAGGCGGGGTCAGGCATTCCGCTTCGGCGGGTGCAGGTCGAAGGTGATGTGCGGGGCGAGCGCGTGCAGGAAGTCCGGGGCATCGAAGATCTCACCTGCGGAGGCGACACCGGTGGCGGCGGTGCGACCGGTCAGGACGCGTTCCAGGGCTTCGACGACCAGGGGTGCGGTGACAGCGTAAATGTCCTGCCCGCTGGCCGTGGCCCGGCGCTCGGCTCCACCCGAGCGAACGACGGCGTCGACGAGGAAGGTCTGGTCCGATCGCCCGCTCCTGTCCGTGGCGGTCGGGGCGGGCGTGTGGGGGGCGGCGATGTCGCGGACCGCCTCGGCGGTCATGTAGGTGGTCACATCGGGGATGGACAGGTGCTGGGGGACAGTGACGACGTCCGCCATCGTGAACTCCCCGATCACCTGCCGGGGTCCGATCGGGTCCGGGAAGGACCACTCCAGGGTGGGGGTTTGGTCCGTGCGGCGCTCCCACTGCCCGCCGCGGTAAAGCAGCCGGTGGTCGCCCCGCCGCTCGCGGGAGACCGCGCCCGAGAGCCGGGTGCCGGCGGTGGGGTGCCAGCTGCTGAGCGCGTAGGCGATATGGGCCTCGTCGGCTTCGGTCCAGTCCCCCATCGCCGCGGTGGCCAGCAGGTCACCGAGACCGCCGAAGAAGGCCATGGCCGGCACGATCACCGCTCCCGCGTCCCGCGCCCGCTCGCGGTAGTGGGCGAAGGTATCGAGATTCGCCTCCAGTTCGGCGGCTACGTCCAGGTACGGGATGCCCGCGCGCAGCGCCGCCTCGATGACGGGGCCGGTGGTCGAGGCGAAGGGGCCGGCGCAGTTGATGACCGCCACCGTTCCCGCCAGAGCCCGGTCCAGCGAAGCCGGTTCCTCGACCGACGCGACCCGGGCCTCCAGCCCGTGCCCGTCGGCCAGTTCCTGCAAAGACCGCGCGTTGCGCCCGGACGGTACCGGGACGAACCCGCGTGCGGCCAGTTCCGCGACCACGAACCGCCCCGTGTGACCGTACGCACCGAAGACCGCCACCAGTTGACCCGACCCCATGAGACTGCTCCCCTGTACTCGAACGTCCACTGCGGTGTCGATCCGCTGCGGCCTTACACGCCCATCCTGTCCCCCGGACGGCACCCGCACGAGCGTCGGAAACGACACGCAGCGCACAGTTTCGGACCTGGCCACTGTCGCGCCGGCCGTCACCGAAGGCATGCTCCACTACGAACTGTCCGTGGCCGTCGAGACCTCGGGTCCACCCTGAGCCACATCGTGGATCCCTGGCACGACTTCTCCCTCTGCGGAGGCTGCCCAGTCCAGGCAGGTGGAGAGCAGCCGTCCGGTGACACGCTCGGGCATGCTCCGCGCGGAGTCACGGCCCACCCATGTGGCCGCTCGTGCACACATGTTGACACTCCGGACCCGGCACTCCAGACTCCCTCATGGGAGCGCTCCCAACTCTTAACTGGGCCTTATCTACCGTGAGTTGAGGAGTTAGGCCGTCGGCCGCACGACACCATCGTCGGCCACAACGTCCTGCCTCGCCGGCACCGGCAGGTGAGAGCCGGCTCCCACAGCGCGGCCGTTTCCATCCCCCACCGAAGGCCGCGGCACTGCCGGCGGTACGTAACGATCGCACGCTTCGGCGCTGCGGACCGTACCGCCTGTGCTGCCGGCTGTTGAGAAGGAGACCATGCGTACGACACACAAGGCGGCCACCCTGGCGGCATTCGCGGTGCTGTTGGCAAGCGCCGGGACGGCTCAGGGTGACGACACCGGGCCCGGGCGATCGATACGGGCAGCCGATGCTTCCGCGGGCCCGGCGATCACGGTGGACGCCACCACCGCGCGGCACGCCATCGATCCCCACATCTACGGCATGAACTTCCCCGACGAGGCACTGGCCAAGGAACTGCGCCTGCCGACGGGCCGCTGGGGCGGCAACGCCACCAGCCGTTACAACTACAAGCTCGACGCCTACAACGCCGGGTCCGACTGGTACTTCGAGGACCTGCACTACAGCAACGACACCAAGGAGCTGCCCGCCGGATCGCAGGCAGACAAGTTCGTCGACCAGAACCGCAGGACCGGCACCGACACGCTGATGACCGTGCCGATGACCGGCTGGACGGCGGCAGGCCGCGACGACCGCTGCGGGTTCAGCATCGCCAAGTACGGCCCCCAGCAGGACACCGACACCCAGTGGCGACCGGACTGCGGCAACGGCAAGAAGCCCGACGGCACCCTGATCAAGGGCAACGATCCGACCGAGACCAGCACGCCCGCAGGCCCGGACTTCGTCAAGGGCTGGGTGCAGTACCTCAGAAGCACCTACGGCGCCGCGGACAGCGGGGGCGTGCGCTTCTACGACCTGGACAACGAACCCGACCTCTGGTCCGGCACGCACCGTGACGTCCACCCGGCGGGGGCGGGTTACGACGAACTGCGCGACAGCACCTACGCCACCGCGGCAGCGGTCAAGGACGCCGACCCGAGCGCGCAGACCCTCGGCCCGGTCGGCTGGGGCTTCAACTCGCTGATCTACTCCGGCCTGGACCAGCAGGTGTGTGGCGAGCAGGGAGGCAGTTGCTGGTCCAACCCGCCGGACACCGCTGCCCACGGCGGGGTGCAGTTCGCGCCGTGGTACCTGCGGAAGATGCAGGAATACCAGCAGGCCCACGGGCGCCGGATCCTGGACTACTTCGACGAGCACATCTACCCGCAGCAGTCCGGTGTGTCCGGCAGTGCGGACGACGCGGCGACACAGGCCCTGCGACTGCGTTCCACCCGGCAGTTGTGGGATCCCTCCTACGTCGACGAGAGCTGGATCAACCAGCCGATCCAGTTCATCCCCCGTATGCGCTCACTGGTCGACCAGAACTACCCGGGTACGAAGCTGGCCATCTCGGAGTACAACTGGGGCGCGCTGGACCACATCGACGGCGGCATCGCCGAGGCGGACGTGCTGGGGATCTTCGGGCGCCAGGGACTGGACCTGGCCACCTTGTGGTCACCGCCGAAAGCGACCGACCCCGGAGCGTACGCCTTCCGCATGTTCCTCAACTACGACGGCCACGGCGCCACCTTCGGTGACACCTCCGTCCGGGCCGCGAGCGCCGACCAGGACAAGCTGTCGGTGTACGCGGCCGAGCGCAGCGGCGACCACGCCACCACGGTCATGGTGATCAACAAGACCACCGGCGACCTGACCGCACCCGTTTCCGTGACCGGCAGCACCGCGCTCCCGGCAGCGGCGCAGGTCTACCGCTACGGCCAGGCCGACCCCAACGCGATCCAGCACCCGGCCGATCAGTCGCTGAACGGCGGCTCCTTCACGGCGACCTTCCCGGCGTACTCCATCACCGAGTACGTCATCCCCGCCGGCTCGGCCCAGGCCACCCCGCCTTCGGCACCCGGCACTCCCGCGGCCTCCGCGACCGGTCCCGACCGCGTGACACTGACCTGGCCGGCCGCCATGCCCGGGACCTCCCCGCTGGCGGACTACCGCGTGTACGCCGGTGACCCGGCCGCCACGGCGCCGCTGGCCACCGTCCCCGCGTCGACGACCACCGCCACGGTCACCGGTCTGACTCCGGCCACCACGTACACCTTCCGCGTCGTGGCCACCGACACCGGGGGCCGCAGCTCGCCCCCGTCGGCTGCGCTACAGGTCACCACCGGCCCGGCCACGACAAGCGGCTGCACCGTCGCCTATCAGGTCAGCAACGACTGGGGCACCGGCTTCACCGCGAACGTGAAGATCACCAACCAGGCCGCACCGGTCAACGGCTGGAGCCTCGGATTCACCTTCGCCGACAAGCAGAAGGTCACCCAGGGCTGGAGCGGCACCTGGTCGCAGACCGGCGCCGCGGTCACCGTCAAGGACGCCGGCTGGAACGCGTCCCTGCCCACGGGCGGTTCCACCACGATCGGCTTCAACGGCGCCTACTCCGGCGGCGCCAACACCGCGCCCAGCACCTTCACCCTCAACGGCACCCCTTGCACCACCGCGGGCACCGCGGCAGCCGCTGCCCTACCGCGCTACCGTGGGCCGCGGGGACACGCCTCGGTATCCGGGCCGCCCCGGCCGTCCGACCCGGAGATGTGCCGCGTCCACGTCGCCATGGCCGCCTTCCGCACGGCCCCCGTTATGTCGCCCAGCGAATTCCGCTCCGACGGTCGGGGCCGAGGGGCGCCGCTCTCCTGACGAATCACCGGCCACCGGCCCCGCAGAGCTGGAGGCGCAGGTCCCACTGCGGTCTCCGCGGGGCCGGTGCGCCGTACACGTACCCTGCATCAGATCCGATACGCCCCATCCGTCCCCACCAGTTGGAGCGGAATGTGTCCGCCCGCACGACGTGGGGCCCGGCCGTTCCCGGCCGAGCCCCACGTCAATCCGCGTCACCAGCGGTGCTCCTCATACGAGGAACACCCGCTACCAGCGATACCAGCGACCCCTACGGCCCGAGCTGTCCGCGGCCCGGACGACGAAGCCCAGAAGCCATACGGCCAGCACGATCACCGCGATCCACCACAGCGCCTTCAGCGCGAAACCCGCACCGAAGAGGACCAGAGCCAGCAGAAGAACCAGAAGCAGGGGAACCATTGTTATCAACCTCCTGGCGACCGGATGCCCTCACGCCGCGCTTACAAGCACACAAACTATGAGTTTTTTCAGCGATCTTCGGGGCACGCGCGCCATGCACGCTGCCCCCGCTACGGCATCTCATGCGCTCCGCGCGGACAGAGCTACCCTCGGCGTTCACCGCAGCTCAGTGGGGGGCATGGCCGCTAGCGCGGCGCGGGCGATCTTCTTGGCATCCGACTTGCGGGGCGACGCGGGTGTTGGTCGCTGCCCAGGGCCACATGCACCACGAGGTTGGGTTGTCACGCAGGGTTCCCCAAGCGCAGCTCGTCGAGGCGCCTCTGTAGCCCTCGTCGTAGTAGACGAGCTCCTTCGACCGGGCCGACAGTGGCAATTGGCCGGCCACCTCGGGCAGCTCGGCCACGCCCCTCCCGTCAGTCCGCCCCTCGGACAAGGGGTGGTCTGCGGGAGCGCCTTGTTGCCATGATCGCCGGATGAACGATGACCAGCGCATACCCCCATCGAAGGTGGCCGACGACCGTGCGTCGCTCACCTCGTTCCTCGACTACCAGCGGGCCACTCTGGCCATGAAGTGCGCGGGTCTGACCGGCGAACAGCTGAAGCAGAAAGCGATTCCCACCTCAGGACTCACACTCCTGGGGCTTGTGCGCCACGCGGCTTCCGTCGAGCGGAGCTGGTTCCGCCTCGTCGTGAACGCCGAGGAAGTCAGGCCGCCATGGCCCGGCGAGGTCGACGGCACATTCGCCGAGTTCCACGTCGAGGACGCGGACGTCGACGAGGCGTTCGGAGTCTGGCGCGAGGAGTGCGCCCGTGCCCGCGCCGTGGCTTCATCCTTCGATTCCCTCGATGACACGGTCGACTTCCGCGGCGAGACCATCTCACTCCGCTACGTCCTCACCCACATGATCGAGGAGTACGCGCGCCACAATGGCCACGCCGACCTGCTGCGCGAGGCGATCGACGGAGCCGTGGGCGAGTAGACAGGGCGACGGCGACGTTACGGGCCCTGTTCGGCGCTGCCCCGCCCCGAAGCCGTGTGCTCGTCCACCTCGTGGAGACGCCCGCGCTCGGCCTGGTACGCGTGCGGGAGGCCCGGCCCGATCTACAGCGACACCTCGACGTCTCGGCGGCGCCCGCGCGGCCGACCAGACGGATCGCGTCGTCGAGCAGCACCTCGTTCACCCCGAGCTGCAAGCAGCGCGAACCTACCGGTCCGACGATGTACTTCAAGGCAGCGAAGGCAACTTCGGCCGGAGGCGCGCTCCGAGCGGCTCCGGTCGGAGCCGTCCACCTCAGTCCGCCGCGCGACCTCGCTGACCCCGCCGACCACGCGCGGAATCGTGTCCGCGACAGATGGCTTGCCGTCGTACGTGCGGTAGCCCGCCGAGGTCCCGAGCCCCGACCGTGCCTGGTACCTCCAGCACCCGCCCGCCCGTGACCGTACTGCAGGCAGTGCGGACGTGCTTGCCGCAGCCGGGGATGACAAGGCCGGGCGAGACCGTCAGGCGCTGGAGCGTACGACCAAGCGGGTCGGGAGGATGAGCGGAGTGCGGTCCTGCCCGTTGACGAGTGAGACGAGCATGCGCGCCGTCTCCCGTCCCAGCGCCTCTATGGGCTGATGGATCGTGGTGAGCGGCGGATCGGTGACCTGGGCGACCGCCAGGTCGTCGAAGCCCACCACGGCGACGTCCTCGGGGACCCGTCGGCCGGCCGCCCGCAACGTGCGCAGCGCGCCCGCCGCCATGTTGTCGTTGGCGGCGAACACCCCCTCCACCCCAGGATGGTCGACCAGCAGTGCGGCCATGACGGCGGCTCCGCTGGGCTCGGTGAAGTCGCCCTCCCACGGAGGAAACGGTTCGAGACCGGCGCCCAACATGGCGTCCCGGTAGCCGCGGTACCGGGCGCGTCCGGCCTCGGTGTCCAGACGTCCGCAGATCGCGGCAACGCTTCTGCTGCCGCGCGCGATCAGGTACTCGGTTGCCTCGCGCGCTCCGCCGACGTTGTCGACGTCCACGTACCACCGGGGAGTCGAGCCGACCGGGCGGCCCCCGAACACGACGGGCATCTGCGCCTCGTCGGCCATACGGGTCAGCGGATCGTTTTCGCGCAGCGCCATGAGCATGACCCCGTCCGCGCCCTTGGACCGAAGGAGCTCCTCGACCCGTTTACGGCCCCGGTCGGTAGCGGCCAGGCACAGCATCAGATACAGGTCGGCCTCCTCCAGGGCAGCCGACGCCCCCACGATCACCTGGGCGAAGAACGGGTCGGCGAAGATCGACGGGTCCTCTCCCGAGACCACGAGGGCAGCCGCTCCGGTCTGCCGTGTGGCCAGAGCGCGGGCGGTCGGATTGGGTACGTACCGCAGCTGCCGTACGGCCCGTTCGACCGCCTCCCGCTTGGCGCGGCTGACGTGCGGAGCGTGGTTGAGTGCGCGGGAGGCCACGGAGCGGGAGACGCCGGCGCGCTCGGCCACCTCGTCGAGTGTCGGCTGCCGACGGGGTGCATCCTCTGCCATGAACGACGAGACCTTCCCCTTCGACCGGATGGGCGGCTTCCCAGCTCGGCGCACGCCACTGCCACCCACGGGTGAACGAGCACAGGACCAGCAGAGACCCGCACGTGCCAGTCGATTGGGAGCGCTTCCAGTTATCTGCTTCTCCCGAGCCTACACACAAGTCGACGCACCCGTCTGCGTGTTGACCCTTGACAGCTCAACTACGTCGTCACACCATACCGACCACAACCCCAACGGTTTCGCCGCACTGTTGGGAGCGCTTCCAGTGGGAGCGCTCCCAATGATCGTGTCACCGCACTTCCTCAGGGCCGCATGCTCGGGACGAGAGCGTGCGGCATCCCCGTCAGGAGAACGAGGTTCGCTCATGCGCAGACTCCGCGCCATGGCCGCAGCTCTCTCAGCTCTGCCGCTGGCATTAGCCGCCGCACCGTCCGCCCACGCGGCCGACCCGACCACCATGACCAGCGGGTTCTACGTCGATCCCGACTCCAGCCCGAAGCGATGGGTGGCCGCCAACCCCGGTGACGGCCGAGCCGCCGCGATCAACGCCTCCATCGCCAACACGCCGATGGCCCGTTGGTTCGGCTCCTGGAGCGGCTCCATCGGCACCGCCACCGGCGCCTACGTCGGAGCGGCGGACTACCGGGACAAGCTGCCCGTCCTCGTCGCGTACAACATCTACAACCGTGACTCCTGCGGTGGGCACTCCGCGGGCGGAGCCTCCTCGCCGTCCGCCTACGCCACCTGGATCGCCCAGTTCGCCGGCGGCATCGCAGGACGCCCGGCTCTCGTCGTCCTCGAACCGGACTCCCTCGCGGACTACGGCTGCCTGACGCAGGCTCAGGTCGCCGAACGCGAGGGCATGATCACCGGCGCGGTCGCCGAGTTCCACCGCCAGGCCCCCAACACCTGGGTCTATCTGGACGCCGGCAACGCGCACTGGATAGACGCGGCGACCATGGCCCGGCGCCTCCACGACGCCGGTCTCCGTCAGGCCCACGGCTTCTCGCTCAACGTCTCCAACTACTTCACCACCGCCGAGAACACCGCCTACGGCAACGCAGTCAACGGCGAACTCAGCGCCCGCTTCGGCTACACCAAGCCGTTCGTCGTGGACACCAGCCGCAACGGCAACGGCTCCAACGGACAGTGGTGCAACCCCTCGGGCCGCCGCATCGGCACACCCACCCGGACGGGCGGAGGTGCCGAGATGCTGCTATGGATCAAGACCCCTGGCGAGTCGGACGGCAATTGCGGCGCCGGAGCCGGCTCCACGGCCGGACAGTACCTCCCCGAGGTCGCTTACAAGATGATCTACGGCTACTGACCGGGACTCCCGCCACCCGCCCGGGTCATCGGCAGTCCGCCGGGACACCTGGCCCCCCGCCCTCGCTCATCGACCAGGAAGCAGCCATGACTCCACGCAGTCCACAACGCCGCGCAGCCGCCCTCGCCACGGCCCTCACCGCCTGCGCCGCTCTCACCGCGACGCACGCGCAGGCCACACCCACACGGGAGGTGATCACCCCGGCCACGAAGTTCTACGTGGACCCGCACAGCAAGGCCGCGTCGCAGGCCTTCGTGGACTTCCGCAACGGTGACACCGCGAACGCCGTGAACATGGCCAAACTCGCGAGCTGGCCGCAGGCCGCGTGGTTCACCGAGGGCACACCCACCGAGGTGCGCGCGAAGGTGAGCGGGCTCGTTCGTCGGGCCCGGGCGGTCAACCGGACCCCCGTCCTGGTCGCCTACAACATCCCGGGCCGGGACTGCGCGCAGTACTCCAGCGGGGGCGCCGCGTCCTCGGCCGCCTACCGGGAGTGGATCGACGCCTTCGCCGCTGGCATCGGCAACAGCAAAGCGGTCGTGGTCGTCGAACCCGACGGCGCGGCCCTCCTCCCCCGGGACTGCGGGCCCACCGTGGACCCGACCGGTGAACTCACGGCCGCCCGGATCGCCGACCTCCAATACGCCGTCAGGACCCTGAAGGCCAAGCCGCGCACCGCGGTCTACCTGGACGCGGGGAACGTCCAGTGGCGTTCCGTCGGCGAGATGGCGCAGCGGCTGCTGGACGCCGGGGTCCGCTACGGCGACGGCTTCGCGCTGAACGTGTCCAACTACCACCCCACCGACGACAATGCCAGGTACGGCACCTGGACGGCGAAGTGCATGTGGTTCGCCACCGAGGGACCCGAGCAGGCACGCGGCCACACCGACTGGTGCGCCAGCCAGTACTACTCCTCCGCCGCGCCCAACGACGGGACCCCCGGCAACTCCGTCTCCTCCACCGACCCCACCACCTGGCGATGGACCGACGCGTGGTTCGACCAGAACGTGGGCACCCCGCCCGCCGACAAGTTGCGTCACTTCGTCATCGACACCGGCCGCAACGGTCTGGGCGCCTGGGCCCCGGAGCCGGGCAAGTACAGCGGAGACCCGGAGGCCTGGTGCAACGCGCCGGGCCGCGGACTCGGCCCACGCCCCACCGCCGATACCGGCGTCCCCCTCGTCGACGCCTACCTGTGGATCAAGGTCCCCGGCGAGTCCGACGGCAGTTGCACGCGGAACACCGGCGGCACGATCGACCCCGAGTACGGCATTGTCGACCCGCCCGCAGGCACCTGGTGGCCCGACCAGGTCCACACACTGGCCCGCAACGCGGCACCGCGCCTTACATTCGGCCGCTGATGTCAGCGGGGCACATCTGGGACGTGCCCGGCCACGAGCTTCCGCTCACCCGCCGGCGGTACGGTGCGTCCTGCCAGCGGTAGAGGTCGCGCGGCAGGGAAATCTTGGCGCCGCGCTGGATCAGCCCCCCCCGAGGAGGCCGCAGCGGTTGCGGAGCGGTTCGGTGAACGCTCGGGCGAGGTCACGGGGGGCGGGTCTCGGCGGTGCCAGTTCCCTGAGGCCCGAGGCGGCTCGTGAGCGGAAGACCGCGACGGGGGGGCCGGTCCTTGAATACGCCGAGCCCAGTGCACCCGCTGCGCACTGGCCGTCCCAGCCCGCGCACGATGCCCGTCGTCGTGCTTGTTGGAGGAGTCCGCTATCTGCTCGTGCGGCTCACCGAGCAACGCCCCTTCCGGAAGCTGGCCGTCTCAAAAGCGGCGCGGCGCTGACCGTCCAGTTCTTCACCGGTCCAGCGGGCCGGATCGCCGCGTTCGAGGGGAGTTACAACACGGGCAGCGCTGAGATGACGAAACTGATCGCCGGGGGATTGCTCCGTCAACGAACGCAGCAAGCCCGCGCCCCTGGTCGATCGTTCAGCACCGCCGCGTGACGCGCCGACCCGGCTGGCCCGTAGCGCGACGACCTGGCCCGGCTTCCCGTCGGCCCGACCGGCCTCGCCTCGCCCTTTTCTCCCCCCATGCGGGTCATCCAGGGGACTTCGACGGCCTATTAGCAGCCCATCGAGGGCTGCGCTTCCTACCCTCGCTGCGTGATCAAAGTGACCGGCGTCCTCAAGCGCCTCGTGATCGGCCCTGCGATGCGCAGCGAGGAGCTGGGTGAGACGCTGCTCTCCAAGCGGCTTGCGCTGCCGATCTTTGCCTCCGACCCGCTGTCCTCGGTGGCCTATGCCACGCAGGAGATCCTGCTCGTCCTGACGCTGGGTGGGCTGGCGTATCTCCACTTCACGCCGTGGATCGCCGCTGCGGTGGTAGCGCTGATGACGGTGGTGGTGCTCTCCTACCGCCAGGTCGTGCACGCTTACCCCAGTGGGGGCGGCTCGTACGAGGTGGTGTCGCGCAATCTCGGTCCGTCGGCGGGGCTGGTGGTGGCGGCGTCGTTGCTGGTCGATTACGTCATGACGGTGGCGGTATCCGTCGCCTCGGGCGTCGACAACATCATCTCGGCGCTTCCCTCACTCGCCGACTACCGCGTGCTGCTCGCGCTCGGCTTCGTCGCGGTCCTGACGGCGATCAACCTGCGCGGGGTGCGCGAGTCGGGGCGGACCTTCGCGGCGCCCACCTACCTCTTCATCGGCGGCGTGGTCATCATGGTCTCCACCGGTCTGATCCGCTACCTCCTCGGCGACGCCCCGGTCGCGGAGTCGGCCGCGTACGGCATCATCCCGCAGCCGCACGATCAGAACCTCGCGGGAATGGCTTTGGTGATGCTGGTGCTGCGCGCCTTCTCCAGTGGCTGTACGGCCCTGACGGGTGTCGAGGCGATCTCCAACGGCGTACCCGCCTTCCGCAAGCCCAAGTCGAAGAACGCAGCGACCACCATGGCCGCGATGGGCATCATCGCGGTGGTGATGTTCGTCGGTGTGACGGCCCTCGCCCTCATCACCAAGGTCCACATCGCTGCGGACTCCTGCCGCCTGACCGGCCTCGGCGGCGACTGCGACGGTTTCACACAGAAGACCGTCATCGCCCAGCTCGCCTCCTCGGTGTTCGGCGGTAACCACAGCGTCGGCTTCTACTTCATCCAGGCCGCCACCGCCCTGGTCCTCGTCCTCGCCGCGAACACCGCCTTCAACGGCTTCCCGCTGCTCTCCTCGATCCTGGCCCAGCATCGCTACCTCCCCCGCCAGCTGCACAACCGGGGCGACCGGCTCGCCTTCTCCAACGGCATCGTGGCCCTGGCGATCGTCGCGGGTGCACTCCTGTGGACGTACAAGGCAAACGTCACCAGCCTCATCCACCTCTACATCCTGGGCGTGTTCACCTCCTTCACGCTCTCCCAGCTCGGCATGGTCCGGCACTGGAACCGCGCGCTGCGCACCGAGCCCGACCCGGCCGTGCGCCGCCGACATCAGTCCGCGCGGATCATCAACACGCTCGGCGCGCTCGTCACCGGTCTGGTCCTGGTGATCGTGCTGGCCACCAAGTTCACCGAGGGTGCCTGGCTCGCCGTGGTCGCCGCGATCGTGCTGTGGGTGATGATGCGGGGCATCCGCCGCCACTATGACGCCACCGCCGCCGAACTTGCCGTCACGGACCCCCGCGAACAGCTCGTGCCGCCCTCCCGGGTGCTGGGCGTGGTGCTGGTCTCCACGATCCACAAACCCACCCTGCGGGCGCTGGCATACGCCCGGGCCTTCAGGCCGCATCAGTTGGAAGCCCTCACCGTCGCCGTCAACACGGACGAGACCGCCGACCTGGAGCGCCGCTGGCAGGACCTGGACGTCGATGTCCCCCTCAAGGTCCTCGCCTCCCCCTACCGCGAGATCACCAAGCCCGTCGTCGAGTACGTCAAGTCGATACGGCGCGACAGCCCGCGCGATGTGGTCGCCGTCTTCATCCCCGAGTACGTCGTCGGCCACTGGTGGGAGAACCTCCTGCACAACCAGTCCGCTCTCTGGCTCAAGAGCCGCCTGCTCTTCACCCCCGGCGTGATGGTCACCAGCGTCCCCTGGCAGCTCACCTCAGCAGCCCACGCCGACCACCCCACCGCCCGCGCCCCCGGCTCCGTC
>NZ_JBJHPC010000141.1:0-13727 GCF_045257485.1 Streptomyces sp. YS-3
GGGCGGGCCGGTTCGCGCGGGGCGCGGGGCGGCACGGGTCCTTCGGGGAGTGAGCCGTCCGGCCTGTGACCCCGGCCCCTGTCCTCCGGCCCCGTCAGCCGCCCGCGATCTCCCCCGCGTGCGGGCTGAGGGTGCCGGCGGCGACCAGGGCGAAGAGCGCGAGGCCGAGCAGGATCCGGTAGACGACGAACGGCATGAAGCTCTTGCTGGAGATGAACTTCATGAACCACGCGATGACGACATATCCGACACCGAAGGCGACCACCGTGGCGAAGAGCGTCTCGGCCATCGGTGCCTGGCCCTCGCCGCCCGCGTCCTTCAGCTCGAAGACGCCGGAGGCCAGCACCGCCGGGATCGCGAGCAGGAAGGAGTAGCGGGCGGCGGACTCGCGTGTGTACCCCATCAGCAGACCGCCGCTGATGGTGGCGCCCGAGCGGGAGACGCCCGGGATCAGGGCCATGGCCTGGCACATCCCGTAGACCAGGCCGTCCTTGACGCTCAGATCCTGGAGCGACTTGCGCTGCTTGACCGCGCGGTGACGACCGCCCGCCTCGTCCCGGGCGGCGCGGCGGTCGGCGATACCGAGGACGACGCCCATCACGACCAGCGTCGTGGCGATGACCCGCAGATCGCGGAAGGTGGTGTCGATCTGGTCCTTGAGGACGATGCCGAGCACACCGATCGGGATCGAGCCCACGATGACCAGCCAGCCCATCCGGGCGTCCCTGTCGGAGCGCATCCGCCGGTCGGTGAGCGAGCGGAACCAGGCCCCGATGATCCGGACGATGTCCTTGCGGAAGTAGATGAGGACGGCCGTCTCGGTGCCGATCTGGGTGATCGCGGTGAACGCCGGTCCCGGGTCCTGCCAGTCGGCGAAGGCGGCCGTGAGGCGGAGGTGCGCGCTGGAGGAGATCGGCAGGAACTCCGTCAGCCCCTGGACGAGTCCGAGGATGAACGATTCGAACCAAGACATGGGGCGAGGGCCATCCCGGATGGTGAAGACGGTTGCGGGCACGACGGTCCGACGGCCGGTATGACGATCTGATCGGCGGCCGGTCGCAGGGCAGCGTACAGGCCGCAGATGAACCGGGAGTTATGCGGTCCTGTCGGGCGTCGGCTCCCCGGCACCGTCGGCCGTCCGCCGGTCCGGGGCCGCCGTCCGACCGCCCAGCCGGTGCCGTTTGCGCCACGCCACCGCCGCCGCGCCCAGGCCCGACACCCCGATGAACGCCATCGCGACCAGGAACACCGGCGAGGTCGGGGACGCGGCCCGGCTGCCCGCGACCACGTACGCCGCCGTGTTGGGCACGGACCCGAGCCCCGTCGCGAACAGGAACGGCAGCCAGCCCATCCGGGAGACGGCCGCGCAGTAGTTGGCCGCGGCGAACGGCACCCCTGGGAAGAGGCGGATCGCCAGCATCGACCGGAAGCCGTGCCGGCTGAGCTGGCCGTCCGCCGCCTTCAGCCAGCGGCCCCGCAGGAGCGGGCGCAGCGCGTCCTGGCCGAGCACCCGGCCGAGCCCGAAGGAGATCCCGGCGCCGAGCACCGTCCCGGCGAGCGCGGACGGCAACCCCGCCTGCGAGCCGAAGATCGCGCCCGCGGCCAGGTTGAGCAGGGGACGCGGCACGAAGGCCGCGGTGCACAGGCCGTACGCCACCCCGAACAGGACGACCGCGGCGCCCCCGCCGATGCGGTGCGGCAGACCGTCGGCGAGCAGCCGCTGCGGCTCCAGGAGCAGCACGGTCGTGGCGGCTGCCGCGAGCACCAGCACCAGCAGGGCGAGGCGCGACCAGGGCGAGAGCAGGGCCCTGGCGCAGCGCACGGCGAGCCCGGCGGACGGGCGGACGGCGTCGTCGAGCATCCGGGGAGACTAACCGACGCGGGCATGTGATCGCCGTAACGGGCGTCGCTTCACGGCCCGTACGCGGTCTGTAGCACCCTCGCGGGCGGGCCGTGACCGCCGAGTCGGGCCGCGAACTGCCGCCCGCCCTCGCGGGCCGGGCTTCGCGTTCTGGGAGAGCGGGCGCGGCCGGCGCCGAGAGGTCACAGGTCCTTCCGGCCGGACCGTCCGGACCCGCCTCCTCCGATACCCCGGGGACAAGCGGACCGGGCCGTCCGGACCCGCCTCCTCCGGCACCCCGGGGAGAAGCGACCCCCCGCCCTCCGTCATGCTTCGGGCATGGGAGACACGGCACTGGTGCTCGGGGCGGGCGGGATCACCGGCGTGGGCTGGGAGATCGGCATGCTGTACGGGCTCGCCGAGGCGGGCGTCGACGTCAGCGGCGCCGAGCTGGTGGTCGGCAGCTCGGCGGGCTCGGTGGTCGCCGCGCAGATCACCTCGGGACGGATCGGACTGCCGCAGCTGTATGAGCGTCAGCTCGCCCGGCCGGACGGCGAGGTCCCGGCCCAGCTGGGCCCGGCCGCCGTCCTCCGCTTCGCCCGCGCGGCGCTGACCTCCCGTACACCCGAGGAGTACGGCAGGAAGCTGGGCCGGGTGGCGCTCGCCCAGGGCACGGACCAGGAGGCGGCCCGGCGTCAGGTGATCGCCGGACGGCTGGTCTCCCACGAGTGGCCCGCCCGGCGGCTGAGGATCACCGCGGTCGCGGCCGACAGCGGCGAACTGCGGGTCTTCGACGGGGACAGCGGAGTGGGGCTGGTGGACGCGGTCGCCGCCAGCTGCGCGGTGCCCGGGGTGTGGCCCGCCGTCACCATCGAGGGCCGTCGCTGGATCGACGGCGGAGTGCACTCCCCGGCCAACGTCCAGCTCGCCGCCGGATACGACCGCGTGCTGGTCCTCGCGCCGCTGGCGCTCGGCGGCGGCCCACTGGACTCGCCGCGCACCCAGGTGGCCAGGCTGGTCGGCGCGGGCGCGCGCGTCGAGCTCATCACCCCCGGCTCCGCCGCGCGCCGCGCCTTCGGGCGCAACTCCCTCGAACCGGCCCGCCGCGCCCCGGCCGCCCGCGCCGGCCGCGACCAGGCGGCAGCCCACGCGGCGGCCGTGGCCGAGCTCTGGTCGTAGGGCCCGGCTGCCGTCGGCGCACAATGGGACGGTGAACGAGCCGATACCGGTCAGCCGGACAGTGGACTGGGGCACCGCCAAGCTGATGCCCGACGTGGACCGCGAGCGGGCCTGGCTGCTCACCGTCGACGGGGCGCCGCAGTCCTATGTCGACCTCGACGACCCGACGTACATCGAGTTCGAGTACGCGCGCAGGCTCGCCCATGTCGTCGACTGCGCGGGGGAGCCGGGCGCCCCGCTCGACGTGCTCCACCTCGGCGGGGGCGCGCTCACCCTGCCGCGCTATCTGGCGGCGACCCGGCCCGGCTCGCGCCAGGACGTGGTGGAGGCCGACCGGGGACTGCTCGCCCTGGTCACCGAGTTCCTGCCGGTGCCCGGCGGCAGCGGGATCCGGGTGCACGCGGCCGACGCCCGCGCCTGGGCCGAGGCCGCCCCGGCGGACTCCGCCGATCTGCTCCTCGCGGACGTGTTCGGCGGCTCCCGGGTGCCCGCGCACCTCACCTCGGTCGAGTACGCGCGTGTCGCCGAGCGGGTGCTGCGCCCCGGCGGGCTCTACGCGGCCAACCTCGCCGACGGCAGGCCGTTCGACTTCCTCCGCCCCCAACTGGCCACCTTCCGGGCGGTGTTCGAACAGGTCGCGCTGATCGCGGAGCCCTCGGTGCTGCGCGGGCGGCGGTTCGGCAACGTGGTGCTGCTCGCCTCGCACGCCCCGCTGCCGCTGGCCCCGCTCGCCCGGCTCACCGCCGGGGACGCCTTCCCGGCCCGGGTCGAGCACGGCGACGCGCTGCGGCGGTTCACCGGTGGCGCGGCGCCGGTACCGGACAGTGAGGCGAAGCCGTCACCCGAGCCCCCCGAGGGGGCGTTCGGCATCGGCTGAGACGGCGGCGACCGCCGCCTGCGGGGCCTCGGTGGCGTCCGTCACCGGCGTGGTGCGGCGCGTGAGGTCGCGTACCTCCGGGACCGTGAGCACCGCGGCGGTCAGGACCACGATCACCACCGCACAGCCCCACAGCGCGGAGGTCCGGCCGAAGGCGCTCTCGGCGGGGCCCGCGAGCGCGGTGGCGAGCGGCACCACGGCGAGCGAGCCCAGCCAGTCGTACGCCGAGACCCGCGACAGCTTCTCCTCCGGTATCTCCTGGTGCATCGCGGTCATCCAGGAGACGCCGAACACCTCGATCGACACCCCGGTCAGGAACATCACCGCGATCAGGACCCCGATCGGCACCGGCACGGCGAGCGCGGCGGAGGGCAGCGCGAGGGGGAAGACGCAGAGCGAGCCGGCGAAGAGCAGCCGGCGCGGCTTCCAGCGCGTCATCACCAGGGCGCCGCCGACCGTACCCGCGCCGAACGCGGCGAGCGCCAGGCCCCACGGGCCGGGCCCGCCCAGATGGTCCCGGGCCACCAGCGGCCCGTACACCGCGTCGGCCGCCACCACCACGGCGTTCACGACCGAGAACTGCGCGACGATCGCCCACAGCCAGCGGCGGCCGGTGAACTCCCGCCAGCCGTCGCGCAGATCGGCCAGCATGCCGCCGCCCGGCGCGCGCGGCGGGAGGTGACGCACGTCGATGAAGGCGCGCAGCGCGCCCGCCACGGCGAAGGCGCCCGCGTCGAACGCGAGCACCCAGCCGGGTCCGACGGCGGCGATCAGCGCCCCGCCGAGTGCGGCGCCGCCGATGCCCGCGCCCTGCATGGCCATCCGGTAGAGCGCGAAGGCCCGCCCGGCCTCCTCGCCCTTGACGCTGGACATCAGCATGCCCTCGGAGGCGGGGCCGAAGAACGCCTGGCCCACACCGCCGAGCGCGCTGAGCGCCAGCATCTGCCAGAGCGCGGGCCTGCCGGTCAGGACGAGGAGCGCGAAGGCGCCCTGGGAGAGGAAGTTGAGGGTGTTGGCGGCGACCATCACCCGGTGCCGGGGTATCCGGTCCGCCAGCGCGCCGCCGACGAGCAGGAAGAGGACGAGCGGCACGGTACGGGCCGCCGCCACCAGACCCACGTCGCCGCCGTCGCCGCCCGACTGGAGCACCGCGAACGCCGAGGCGATGAACGCGCCCTGGCTGCCCAGGTTGGTCACGATCGCGGCGGCGGTCAGCAGACCGTAGTTGCGGCCCGCCCAGGCAGGGCGGCGGAAACGGGAAGCGGCGGCGGCAGATGTCACCTGTGGACTATCGCCGTCGCCGCTCCGAAGTGCCAAACCGTCACTCCGTGCCGTACGCGGTGCCGGGGGTGTCACCGCGTACGGCACGGGACGTCAGCCGGTGGGCGCCCCGGCGAGGCGGACCGTGCTGAGGATCTTCTGGATGGTCGCCTCGTCGACCGCGCCGCTGACGCCGGTGGCCGAGTACAGGCTCCAGGCCACGAAGTCGCCCTTGGCGTTCTTGAACCCGAAGGTGATCGCCTGGCCGTCGGTGTCGCACTTGCTGGTCTTCTTGACCCCGGTCGCCGAGGCGCGGGCGACACTGCCCACGATGCCCGACTTCGTGGTGTACGGGACGGGCTTGGTGGTCTTGATGATGTTCTTGTCCGGCTGCGTGTACGCGCCGTACACCCACCACGGCACCTGGTTCCCGGCCACCTCGTCGGTGTTCTTGGCGCCGTCGGCGCCCTTGGTGCCGGTGCCCGCGAGCTCGGTGTCCTCGGTGTTGCCGTCGTGGTTGGAGTCCTCGCTGCACCACTTGGGCTTGTAGTAGGCGGGCGCCGACTGCATGATGATCGGCTTCCCGGTCGGGTTGGCGTGGTCCTCGAAGCCGCCGGCCCACGACGAGCCCTTGAACTCCCAGTCCGCCGGGACGTCGAAGGCCGTGCCCCACTTGGGGTTCACGATGACCTTCCAGCCCTCGATGGTCGGCTTCATGTCCTGCGTGGAGTCGCCGCGAGGATTGGCGGCGGGCGAGGAGGCCTGCGCGGGAGCCGAGGCGTTGGACGACGGCTTGCTGTCGGCCTTGTCGTCCTTCTTGCCGTCGTCCTTCATCACCACGACGCCGGTGACGACCGCCGCGACCACGACCGCGGTCGCCGCGACGACGGCGATCAGGGTCGTCTTCTTCTTGCCGCCGTCGCCGTTCTGCGGCGGCATCGGCGGTCCGGGCGGCGCGCCCACCGGGTACTGCGGCACGGTCGGCTGCTGGTACGGGTTGGGCTGCTGCGGATAGCCGTATCCCGGCTGCTGGTAGCCGCCGGCCGCGGGCTGCGCGGGCTGCGTCGGCTGCTGGTACGGATTGGGTGCCTGGTACCCCGGCTGCTGGTACGGGTTCTGGTTAGGGTCCTGCGGATTCTGCTCGCCCCCGGGCGGCTGCTGTCCTTGCCACATGGCGAGTAACCATAGAGGGGCGGGACGGCCGCTTCGACGTCCGCCCCTGTGAGGGGATGGTCAAGGTCTACTACTCACGGGTAACATCCGGTGCCATGAGCGCTGATCAGATGTCCGTCGGCGAGATGCTCGCCGCGACCGTTCCCATGGCCAGGACCCTCAAGCTGGAGTTCCTGGAGACCACCCCCGAGCGGGCCGTGGTCCGGCTGCCCGACCAGGCCGAGTACCACAACCATGTGGGCGGACCGCACGCCGGCGCGATGTTCACGCTCGCCGAGTCCGCCAGTGGCGCGATCGTGATCGCCGCCTTCGGCGACCAGATGAACCGCGCCGTGCCGCTCGCCGTCAAGGCGGAGATCGGCTACAAGAAGCTCGCCATGGGCGTGGTCACCGCCACCGCCACCCTGGGCCGCCCGATAGCGGACGTCGTCGCGGAGCTGGACGCGGGGCAGCGCCCCGAGTTCCCGGTCGCCATCGAGATCACCCGCGAGGACGGGGCCGTCACCGGCGAGATGACCGTCGTCTGGACGCTGCGCCCCAACAGCTGATCCACGCCCTTCCCGCTCGTCCCGAACGTGTCGTGCCCGCGCGCGGTCGCGGGTTCCGGCACGCCGTCGGCGCGCGGTGAGCAGGTAGGCTGCCCGGGGTGCGCCAAGGGGGGCGCACGCCGGGCGTCGGCCCGCCGCGATCGGGAGGAAACGGGCGTTGCACATCCAGGAGTGGCTGGAGAACATCCCCGCCGTCAGTGTCTACCTCCTGGTGGGGCTGGTCATCGGCTTGGAGAGCCTCGGCATTCCACTGCCGGGCGAGATCGTCCTCGTCAGCTCCGCGCTGCTGGCGTCCCAGCAGGGCCACATCAACCCGGTGATCCTCGGCGCCGCCGCCGTGGCGGGCGCGGTCATCGGTGACTCGATCGGCTACGCCATCGGCCGCAAGGGCGGCAGACCGCTGCTCGCCTGGCTGGGCGCCAAGTTCCCCCGGCACTTCAGCGACGGCCATGTCGCCATGGCCGAGAAGTCCTTCCAGAAGTGGGGCATGTGGGCGGTCTTCTTCGGCCGCTTCATCGCGCTGCTCCGCATCTTCGCGGGCCCGCTCGCCGGTGTACTGCACATGCCGTACTGGAAGTTCCTCATCGCCAACGTCCTCGGCGGCATCTGCTGGGCCGGCGGCACCACGGCCGCGATCTACTACATCGGCGTGGTCGCCGAGTCCTGGCTGAAGAACTTCTCGTACGTGGGACTGGGCCTCGCGGCCGTGCTCGGCGTGGTCTCGATGCTGGTCGTCAAGAACCGCGCGAAGAAGGCCTCGGCCGAGCTGGACACGGCCACCGCCCCGGCCGAGAACGTGTCCGCCGCGGAGTAGACCGTCCGCTCGCCCGGGTGAGCCGCCCGGTCAGGGCGTGAGGATCCGCGTCAGCGCGCGGACGAACACCAGCCGCCCGGCCCGGGCGGTCAGCGCGTCGAACGCGTGCGGCAGCCGCCACACCCGCAGGTCCTCGCGCCACACCAGCAGCGCCCCGGCCCCCGCTCCCCGGGGGTCGGGACGGACCTCGATCTCGGCCCAGCCGGTCACCACCCGCCCGCGCTTCTCCAGCCGGCAGCGGCCCGGCCGTCCCGCCCCGGGCGGCTCCCACACCACGACCTCCATGGGGTCCTCGAAACCGAGGCGCCCCAGGCCCGTGCGGGCCACGAACACCGTCCCGACGCCGGTCGGCCCGGGCGTGGTGACGGTGATCCGGGTCAGCGGGACGCTGCCCGAGTGGCGCGGCCAGTCGGTGAGCCGCCGCCACACCTCCGCGGGGCCCGCCTCCGTGCGCCGGTCGATCCGGAAGAGTGCCATCCGGCGAGCCTACGGGCCACCCGGGCGCGCGTCCCGGCGACCCGTCGCCTACCGTGCCCCTGGGTGCGATGAGATCCGTACGAAGGAGTGGCGCATGGCGGAGCGGGCGTTGGTCGTGGCAGTGGGCGGAAAGAAGCCGCAGGTCGACCCGGCGGCGTTCACGGCGCCCACCTCGGTGGTGCTCGGTGAGGTGACCCTGGCCGCGGGGGCGAGCGTCTGGTACCACACGGTGCTGCGGGCCGACTGCGGCCCCATCGTGGTCGGCGCCGACAGCAACATCCAGGACAACTGCACGGTCCACGTCGACCCCGGCTTCCCGGTGACGGTCGGCGAGCGCGTCTCGGTCGGGCACAACGCGGTGCTGCACGGCTGCACGGTCGAGGACGACGTGCTCGTCGGCATGGGGGCGACCGTCCTCAACGGGGCCGTGATCGGCGCCGGTTCGCTGGTCGCCGCGCAGGCGCTGGTGCCGCAGGGCATGGTCGTGCCGCCCGGTTCGCTGGTCGCGGGCGTACCCGCCCGGGTCCGGCGCGAGCTCACCGAGGAGGAGCGCGAGGGCCTCAAGGTCAACGCGCTGATGTACGTGGGTCTGGCCCGGGACCACCGCGCGGCGCACGCCGGCTGACGGCCGCGGGCCGGCCTGAGCGGAAGATCACAGGTCCCGGCGCTGACCAGCGCAGTCGGCGGTGAGTACCGTGTGCGGGTGCCGAAGAACAGAAACACGTTCTCCTCGCTGACCGCCTGGCGCCGCCGGCTGGCCGCGGGCGCGGTCCAGCGCGGCTGGCAGTGGGTGCAGCAGGTTGGAGCGGTCACCGCCGAGCACCCCGGGCGGCTGCGGTTCCGCCGGATCGGCGCCGGCACCCGGCTCGCCTTCCCGCAGGGAACCGTCTTCGGCGAGCCGTGGATCGAGCTGGGCGACCACTGCATCATCGGCGAACAGGTCACCCTGACGGCCGGGATGATGCCGGGCCTCGACCTCGGCGCCGAGCCGATCCTCACCCTCGGGGACGGCGTGGTGCTCGGCCGGGGGAGCCATGTCATCGCGGACACGACGGTGACCATCGGCTCGAACACGTACTGCGGCCCGTACGTCTACATCACCTCCACCAACCACAGCTACGACGACCCGCACATGCCCGTCGGCAAGCAGTGGCCCCGGATAGAGCCGGTGGAGATCGGTCCCGGCTGCTGGCTGGGCACCGGCGCCGTGGTGCTGCCGGGCGCCCGGCTCGGCCGCAACGTGGTCGTCGCGGCGGGCGCGGTGGTCCGGGGCGAGGTGCCCGACCATGCGGTGGTGGCCGGGGCGCCCGCCCGGGTCGTCCGGACGTGGGACCGGGAGAACGGCTGGCAGCCGCCGCTGCGCACGCCCGCCCCGGTGCCGATCCCGGAGGGGGTCACCCCGCAACAGCTGCTCGCGGTCGCGGAGTTGGCGGCCGACGAGGCGTAGCCGCCCTCGCGTCCGGCTCAGCCGGTGGCCAGGGCGAAGAGTGCCGTCATGAGGGTGCCTCGCAGTACAGTGCGGTGAACGGTCCGGTGCACCGGAACGTAGTTCACTATACTGAACTTGTCATCCAAAATATTAGTCGGTCGCCTCGGGTGGCCCCCACCATGGACGGAATGTGTCGGACCTCGATCTGCTGACCCAGTCCCTGGCCCGCAACGTCAAGCGCCGGCGCGCCGAGCGCGGCCTCACCCTGGAGGCGCTGGCCACCCGCGCCGGAGTCAGCCGCGGCATGCTCATCCAGATCGAGCAGGCCAGGACCAACCCCAGCGTCGGCACCGTGGTGAAGATCGCCGACGCGCTCGGGGTGAGCATCACGACCCTCCTCGACTACGAGAGCGGCCCCAGTGTGCGGATCGTCCCGCCGGACCAGGCCGTCCGGCTCTGGTCCACCGAGCGGGGAAGCTCCAGCACCCTGCTCGCGGGCGCCGAGGCCCCCGGTCCGCTGGAGATGTGGCGGTGGCACCTGATGCCCGGCGAGGGCAGCGCCTCCGACCCGCACCCGATGGGCACCTTCGAACTCATCCATGTCACCGGGGGCACCCTCACCCTCGTCGTGGACGGCGTCGAACACCCCGTCCCGGCGGGCCACTCGGTCTCCTTCGAGGCGGGCACGAGCCACACCTACCGCAACGACGGCGCCGAGCCGGTGGAGATGACCATGGCGATCTCGGTCCCCTTCGAGCGCTGACCGCGCTGCCGGTGCCCAGGTGGCCCAGGGGGCACCTGTCGCGTACCGCCTGGCCGGCCGGGTGGCGCGAACCGGCCATCCCTGGGCGGGAGTCGGACCGATCGGCGCCCTCCTGTGCGAGAGTGGCCGATGCGGGGAAGACAAGTGCGGAGAGGGTGAGCACCCTCCCGCATCCAGGCACGCCCGCCGGTGGGGGTTTCATGGGACATCTCGTCACGGCCGCCGAACGACCTTGTCCGGCGCCCGACCGTCAGGGCCGTGAAAGGCCATCACTGCACACACAGGCCGCCCAGGCGCGCGGCGGGGAACTCCCCGCGGCGATCCAGCGGCTGATCGCCGCCGAGAACGCCTCGACGGTTCCGGTAGCCGCCTTCCAGTCGGCGCTCTAGCCGGAGCCCCGGCCATGGACCGGTCACCTCCGGTGGTGTCGCAGGTCGTACTGAAGATGCACAGCCGGTGCGACCTGGCGTGCGACCACTGCTATGTGTACGAACACGCCGACACCAGCTGGCGCGGCCGGCCCAGGGCCGTCTCGCACGAGATCCTGGCCGCCACGGCGGCCCGGATCGCCGCCCACGCCCGGACCCACCGGCTGCCCGCCGTCCACGTGGTGCTGCACGGCGGCGAACCGCTGCTGGCCGGGCCCGCCCTCCTCAGACAGGCGGCCGAGGAACTGGCACGCGCCCTGCGCGGGGTCAGCGCCCTCGACCTGCGCATCCACACCAACGGGGTCCTGCTCGACGAGGAGTTCTGCGAGCTCTTCCGGGAACTCGGCGTGCACGTCGGCGTCTCGCTCGACGGCGACCGGGCGGCCAACGACCGCCACCGCCGCTACGCCGACGGCCGCAGCAGCCACGCCCGCGTCGTCGAGGCCGTCGCCCTGCTGAGCCGCCCCCGCTACCGGGAGCTGTTCGCCGGACTGCTGTGCACGATCGACCTGGAGAACGACCCGGTCGCGGTGTATGACGCGCTGGCGGCCCTGCGCCCGCCGCGCGTCGACTTCCTGCTGCCGCACGCCACCTGGGACCACCCGCCACCGCGCCCCGCAGGCGCGCCCACGCCTTACGCGGACTGGCTCGACGCCGTCTACCGGCGCTGGGACGGGCAGGGGCGCCCGGTCCCCGTACGGCTCTTCGAGTCCGTCCGGCGCACCCTGCGCGGCGGCGCCAGCCTCACCGAGTCACTCGGCCTCGCCCCGGCCGACCTGGTCGTCGTCGAGACCGACGGCACCTTCGAACAGGCCGACAGCCTCAAGACGTCCTACGACGGCGCCCCGGCCACCGGGATGAACGTCTTCGAACACAGCCTCGACGACGTGCTCGCCCACCCCGGGATGCTGGCCCGGCAGAAGGGGATCGAGGCGCTCTGCGCGCGGTGCACCGCCTGTCCGGTGGTGGCGTCCTGCGGCGGCGGCCTCTACGCCCACCGCTACCGGACCGGAACCGGC
Organism: Streptomyces sp. YS-3; assembly: GCF_045257485.1. Lineage (NCBI taxonomy): Bacteria > Bacillati > Actinomycetota > Actinomycetes > Kitasatosporales > Streptomycetaceae > Streptomyces > Streptomyces sp. YS-3. The sequence goes on from NZ_JBJHPC010000141.1 coordinate 11,808, forward strand.
TTCGACAACCCGTCCGTGTTCTGCCCCGACCTGATGGCGTTGATCATGAACATCCGTATGCACGAGTCGCTCCCCGAGCCCCCGGCGCACGCCCGGGCCGACGAGCCCGCCGCCACCGTCGGCACCGGCCGTCCCGAGCCCGAACAGACGCTGGAACCGGCCGACTTCGACGAACTGGCCGCCGGCTTCGGCGGCGCCGGAGCCGTCTCCCGGCTCGCCGTCGCCCAGCTCGACCTCAACCGCGGTCTGCTCGCCGCCCTCGGCGGCCGGGCCGACCCCCACGACCGCCGGGCGAGCGCCGCCTGGGAGCTGCTGCTCGATCTGGACACCGCGGCGCCGCACGCCCTGGAGGCCGCCCTCGCCCACCCTTACTTCCGGCCATGGGCGCTCGGCGTCCTCGGCGGCCGGGAACCCGGCGCGCTCGCGGGCGGTCTGGCGGAGCTCGCGGCGTCGGCGGCGCTGCGGGCCAGGCGCGCCGACACCGTGATCGTGCCCCTGCGCGACGGCACCCTGCGCCTGCCCGGCATCGGCCGGGCCCTGCTGCCGGGCGGCGCCGAGGAGGCCGAACTGACCGCCCAGGCCTACGGGTTCACGGTACGGGCCGGGGGCCGGCGGATCCGGATGGGCTGGAGCGAGGGCCTGGACGGCCGCACCCCGCACTGGCAGCCCGTACGGCTCTTCGAGGCGGGCGGCTGGACCGTCGCCCTGGAGGACACCGACCCGCTGCGCGACCGCTACCCCTGGCCGGCCGAGGAGCGGCTCCCCGCCTCCGGCGCGCGCGCCTGGGCCGACGCGCTCGCCGGCGCCTGGGCGCTCATACAGCGCCAACTGCCGGCGTACGCGCCGGGGATCGCGGCCGGACTGCGCTCCATCACCCCGCTGAGCCCCCGGGCGGGCGGCGACACCAGCGCCACCTGCCGGGACGCCTTCGGGGCCGTGGGCGCGGCCCGCCCCGCCGCCCCGGCCCTCCTCGCCCTGCTGATCGTCCACGAGTTCCAGCACGTGAAACTGGGCGCGGTGCTCGACAGCTGCGATCTGTACGACCCCGAGGACCCCGGCCACTACTACGCGCCCTGGCGCGAGGACCCCCGGCCGCTCGGCGCCCTGCTGCAGGGGGCGTACGCGCATCTGGCGGTCACCGACTTCTGGCGGACACGGCGCACGGCCGCCGAGACCGCGGCGGCGCGCGGACGGGCCGAGAGCGAGTTCGCGCGGTGGCGCCGGCAGACGACGGAGGCCATCGACACACTGGCCCGCAGCGGCGCGCTCACCGGCCCGGGCAAGCGTTTCGTCGCCGGGATGGGGGAGAGAGCCGCGGCCTGGCGGGAGGAGCGGGTGGCACCGGAGGCGCTCGCCGCCGCCGCCGACTCCGCCCGGCGCCACCGGGACGCCTGGCGGGCGCGCAACGCGCCGCGCGGGTGACCGGCCGCCCCCGAAACGACGCGTACAGGCGGTTCCGCCGCGGATCGCTCGCTTTCTACACTGAGGACCCACCCACTCGGACCGGGAGGGAGCGGTGCCGCACGGAGCCGCGCGGGGCGGGGGGCACGAGCCGAGGCCGTACTTCTTCCTGAGCTACGCGCACACACCGAAGAACGATCCCCGGGACAAGGACCCCGACCTCTGGGTGCGGCGTTTCTTCCGCGACCTGTCCGCGCACGTGATGCAGCTGACCGCGCTCCCGGCCGGGGTGCCCGCCGGGTTCATGGACCAGCATGTGCGGCCGGGCGAGGACTGGCAGGAGCAGATCACCGAGGCGCTGGCGCTCTGCCGCGTCTTCGTCCCGCTCTACTCGCCGCGCTACTTCCTCAGCGAGCAGTGCGGCCGGGAGTGGTTCGCCTTCGCCGGGCGCGAGGCACTCCACCAGTCGCGCAGCGAGCACCACGCGCCCCCCGCCATCGTCCCCGCCCTCTGGCTGCC
>NZ_JBJHPC010000142.1:0-13721 GCF_045257485.1 Streptomyces sp. YS-3
GGCGGGAAGGGCGAGTGAAGATCGGGGCGGGCTCCGGAGTGCCATGCCCGGGGCTTCGACCCCCCACGGCTTCGCCGCGCCACACCTGGGCCTGTCACCACCGGTCCGCCACTGCCCGGGTGACTTCGCTGTCGTACTGGTCGGCATCAAAGCAGAGCGTCGGCGGGCGCGTGCGACCGAGGGGCACCTGCCAGTGGGACCACACGACGATACTGCCGTGGCGCTGGAGGAACACCGACAGGTAGCCGCAGCACCCTCCTGTGCACTGCGGCTCGCCCAGCACCACCCGTCGTCCCTGTGGGGTGGCCCAAAGGGGGCTGCGGCCGTCGGTGGGCAGCGCTTGCTCGGCAAACGGACCGCGCCCTCCCTCGCCGACCGCCTCTGCCACCGTGTCCGCGCCATCGACCGAGAACCGCAGTTGGGCAGGCCATCTGGCTCCCGGGGGCAAGACGCTGAGCTCAAGCCGATGGAACATCCGAGCAGCCTACGTGCGGGGAGAGCCGCCCCATGGGTTAGGAGGCGAGTTTCAGACGGGGCCCTGCCGGCCGCGAGCCCCGACTCCGCGTCCGTATCTCCGTATCAGTGCATCGCCACCAGGACGGGCTCGAAGTGGTGGTTGGTCTTGCAGCCGAGGTTCTTGTAGGTGTTGACCTTGGTCTCCGGGTCGGTCCTCAGCAGCCGGTACTTGCAGGCGCTCTTGATGTAATTTCCCTGGATTCCACCGGGGAAGTCGATCTCCTTGTTCCAGAGGTACGGGGACTCGTAGCCGTTGAGGTGGGCGGTGGCGTTGACGTCGATTCCGCCGGGGGCCGCGATCTCGTAGACCCACCCGGTCTTTCCCCCGCCGTACGTGGCGAACTTCTGGGCCACCCACTTCTCGCAACTGGCGCTGAGGTGCGCGGTGTTCTGGCCTCCGCCCTTGACGATGTACTCGGCCAGCGGAGTGACCGTCTCGCCGCGCGGGGTGAAGCCGTCGTCGAAGAGTTGCTGCACGTTGTCCCGGGTGTCGCCCCGCCACAGTGTGTTGGCGTCGCGGCGCCACTGCCAGTTCTCGTCTTCCGCGGCATGCCGGATGGCCGGGGCGATGGACGGGGAGGTGGTGGTGTGCCACCAGTCCGACGCGTGGAAGCGGCCGACCGGTCCGCAGGGCCCTGTGTCGGGCGCTTGGGGCTTCAGCGTGGTGGGGCGGTGCACGGTCGCGTCGGCAGGGGCGGCGACGGTCAGCGAGGCGACGGCGAGCGATGCGGAGGCGAGGACGCGCAGAGCGGCCTTGAGCATGGTGAGGACCCATCGGTTGCTCAATATGACAAGGCCCATCTATAGCGAGCACGGATCATGGGCGGGCCGGGGTGACCGCGCGATCACCCTCACGGGGGAAGTGGTCATACCGGCACCCAGCCACCCAGCCACCCGGTCCTGGAAGTGTGGCGCCCAACACCATGGCGGGCGAGGCCTTGTCATGGTGAGATCACCAGATGCTCGGTTTCCTCCTCCGTCTCCTGCCGTTCTGGGTCCGCGAGCCCTTGCTCATCGCGATCGGGTCGGTTCTCGGCGTACGCCTCGTGTACCTCGCCTTCCACGACCATGACCAAGTCATGGCGGGCATCGGTGCGGTGTTCCTCGTCTTCACCGCGATACGTGTCCACATGGTGCTGCGTGCCGTGCGCGCCCTGCGTGCCTTGCGCGCACGCCGCGATCCGAGCCCGGCGGTTGCCGCAGAGGAGGAGAAGCCGGCGGTTATCGCCCCCCAAGTCCAGGCCGACTCCGGGCAGCTTCCCGACCCTGGCACTCCCGAGAAGGAGAAGGAGCCCCACGTGTGGGGCCAGGCCGTCGCCGCAGTGGCCGTCGTCGGGGCGCTCGTGGCCGCGGTATGGGTGGTTCCCCGCGTGCTGCCGTCCTCCGACGACAGCAGGTCGCAGCCCGCCTCGTGCCCGGCCGGGGAACACAAGGAGCTGCCGAAGGCCTACCAGGCGACGCCCCGGGCCGCGACCGGCGACGAGCTGTGCAAGGCGCTCAACCGGCCTGACCTGGCTCAGATGCTCGGCAAGTCCGGAGAGATCGCAACCACGGTCTCCGGTACCAACAACACCGCTCCTCTGACGGACGAGAAGATCGCCCTCCCGGAGGCGGAGGTCAGGTTCGCCACGTACACCGTGCATCTTTCGGCCACGTACAACGAGCTGTCGTTGGCGCAGTACAGGAAGTTCATGAAGTTCGGCAATGAGAGGGACATCAAGGCACTGACGGTTCTCGGGCGGCCCGCGGTCCTTTCCTCGGATCACACCATGGCGATCAAGGTCAATCTCGGGGGCGGCTCCGGTGGCCAGGTCGGTGAGGGGCCCCTGGCCAGGACGCTGCTCGTGGCCCTGGACCGGGGGGACCGGGGCGGCTACTACGAGGTGACCGTGTGGAGTACGTCCGGCGCCCTCCCGGACGACAGTGTTCTCGTCGGCATCGCGGAGAAGGTTCTTCCGACGATCCCCGAACGGGCGGCTGCCCGGTGAGACCTGCCTGCCGTGGCGGCGTGAACGATGGGCGGGGCCGCGCCCCGGCGAAACCCTCGCTCAGGAGACGAATTCGTCGGACAGCTTGCAGCCGGTGACCAGGGCGGGGGCCGTGGCGCTGTCGCCGGTGGCCCGGTGGTGGGGATTGCAGTTGAGGACCAGGAGCAGCGAGCCGCCGAGCTGGCGTACGGTCCTGTCGTTCGGGGCGATCACGGCGAAGTCCTTGCCGACCGCGAAGCCGCCTTTGCCTCCCGCGTTCGGCGTGGACTTCATGCGCTTGGCGATGTCGGCGCGGTAGGCGGCCTGGAACTTCTTCATACCGGCCCCGGGACCGGTCCAGAACACGCGGATCCAGCCGCCGTGGCCGTCGTCGCACGTCCCACGGAACCGGACGCCCCACTTCTTCTCGTCGAACTCCTCGTCCATCGGGTAGTAGCGGTCGTCGGAGGGGTCGATGCTGTAGCGCTTGCAGGTGGTGAACCGCTGTACGTACTCGCCGGCGGCCATGACCGCGCCCGCCTCGGGAAGGTTGTCCAGCATGAACCGCTGACGCGTGGTCAGCCCGTCGGCTCCGACCGCGCCCCCGGTGCCGCCGTTCCGGCCGGCTCCGGCCTCGTCGGCGGGTGGGGCCGCGGACGGGGCCGTGCCCGCGTCGGTTGAACCCGGGGGCGTGGCCGGTCCGCCAGTGCCGCGCGATCCGCCGGTCGCAGCGGCGGAGGCGGAGGCGTCACCGGGGGCCGCCCCCTCGCGCGTCTCCTTCGTCTCGCACCCGCTCAACGCCATGCCCAGCACACTGATGGTTGCCACGACCGCCGACATCCGTACCGCACGCATCACTACACCCCGTCGGATTGCTCTTGGAGCACGCGACCTTAGGGCATGGACATGCCGAAGATCAAAAGCGGTTGCCCGACGCCGTCCATCTGGTCTGGCCATCGCGGTCACCGCATATTGTCCGTCCATCACACGGTGGCCGAAAGCGAGTGCCGGGTACCTCAACTACCCACCCTGCCAACAAAGTTCCCCGGTTTCCCTGGGAACGCATCCGCGCGATCCGCGCTCTTACAGGGCGTACACCCTAAAGGTAACGAAAGGGGAAGACATGTACGTATCTGCCATGCGCAAGGCGGTCGCCGCCGGAGCGGTCGCGGCACTTGCCGGAACGGGGATCCTGCTCGGCGCCAGCGCGGCTTCGGCGGTACCCGCGGCGGCACCCGCGACGGCGACCGTTACCGCCATTCCGCAGAGCCCCGCTCCCGCACCCGCGCCTGCCCCGGCGGCCGGGCCCACGGGCAGGGTCATCGCCAACGGCGGTCTGTGGGTCCACCAGGATGCGACCACCGCGTCCAAGCGGCTCAACCTGCTGCCCGAAGGCACCGTGACCGCCTTGCAGTGCAAGAAGAACAGCCAGAACGTGGACGGCAACCGGATCTGGTACAAGCTCGGCGCGGGCAAGCCCGGCTGGGTCACCGCTCGCTACGTGAAGAACCTCGCCCCGGTGCCGTACTGCAAGTGATCTGATCCGGCGTCAATGGGCGTCTGCTCCGGCGGGGTCGGAACAGACGCCCATCCCGCTTCGGCGCCGAATGCGGGAAGCGATGGCCGCTGTGGTGCGTTGTCGGAGAGACTCATGGCGTGTCTGACAACGCACTGCTCGTCGCCGGCCTCACGGGTATCACCGCGATCGCGGCCAGCTCACTGGCAAGCTGGCTGACCAGCAGGGGCAATGCCCACGCCGCCCGGGTCCAGGTCAGTGCCACCACCGAAGCGCAACGTCGGGAAAGTCTGCGCCAGACCCGACGGGCCGCCTATCTGGAACTCATCGACTGGGCGCACGCCGTTGCCGACGGGCTGCGGGGAGTCGACGGCCTCTCCGCCGCCGAGTACGAAGCCGCCCTGGCCGCTCACCGCGAACGGCATCAGCACTTACGGCGTGCGGTCACGCTGATCGGCCTGGAAGGCCCCTCCAGCGTCGACGTCGCGGCATCACACCTGTTGATCATGTCGGGCATGCTCGGTACCGCACTGGCCGCCGCGGCCGAGAACGTCAGCCGGGACAACCGGCGCGAGTTCCAGGATGCCCTGCGCGCGTATATACGCCTGATCAGGCCGGTCGTGGACGCCGCTGCCGCGGCGCTCAACGAGGCGTAGGTGCGCTGGCGTTGAGGGGGTGCGGCAGTTGAGACCGCACCCCTTCATAGTGCCCGCACTCCTTCAACGAGCCCGTACCCCTCGTACGGTCAGCTCAGGACTGCCACATGAGCCAGGGGTCGTCACGGCAGTCCTGTTGCAGCACCGGCTCGTTGTCGCGCGAACCCGCACGGGAGCCGGCGCACTTGCCGCTGTTGACGTTGACCAACTGCCAGGCCCGGAACGCACTGCGGTAGCGCAGCGTCCAGAACTGGTCGGGGAACAGGCCCTGCCGGTCGCCGCACAGGTAGTGGGTCACGGGGACGTCATTGTCGACCCTGGCGCCCTCGACGGACAGACACAGGCCGCTGGACCGGTTGCGTATGGAGTAGACGGCGGGCGGCCCGGCCGCCTCCCGGGTGAGATGCCACTGCTGTTCGGGGTTCTCACCGCAGCCGGTCTGGACCATACCGGCCGCCGGCCCCTGGCTTTGGGGCGAGACGGACAGGCACAGATGGCTGCCCGCGTTCGCCAGCCGGAACAGGCCGTTCGGGGCGTCGGGAACCTCCGGCGTCTGCGCGGGCGGCGACGTCGAGTTGCTGGGAGCGGGCACGACCGGGACCTTTGGGGAGGGCGGTGCCAGGAACCCGCCTCCCGGGGCGGGCACTGTCGGGGCCACCGGAGGCGACGCCTTCGGTGGGTTCTGGCTCACGGAGGACGGGCTCACGGGGGAGGGGCTGGCCGGCGGCGTGGTGACCGGAGGCGCAGACCGTGCCGTGTCGCCCGGGGACGGCAGGTACTGCACCCGGTACGGCTGGACGTCCCGGGAGATCGGCGCGGGCGCGGCAGGCCGCTCCCGTCCCACGACGACCACGGCCGTCGCCGCCGACACCGCGACGGCCAGGACGGTGAACACGGCGAGGACGGCGGCCACCCCGAGGGAGGAACGGACCGGCCTGCGGTGCGGCTCGACGACCGCGATAAGCCCGGTCGTCGCACCCGTCACCGCGGGCGTCGGCGGGAAGATGCCGTACGGCAGAGGCGGCAAGGCCGTGTGGGCGATCACCTGCGCCACAGAAGGGCGGTCGGTCCGCTCCAGAACAACGCCCCTCAACGGCTCGTCCGTTGTGGTCCGGTGCTCCTGCCACAGGCGCTCCACCTCATGCCCGGTGTGAGCCAGGGCGTCGGCCGTCCGCGCCAGCGCCAGCACCAGGTCGGTGCCCGCCGTCAGCGAGGTCGTGGACCCGGTCGGCAGGGCGGCGCGGTTCTCCGCCCGCGCCCGCCCGAGGATCTGCCGGGCGCCGTCATGAAGGAACCGCACGATTTCCAACTGCCGCAGCGCCCGGTCCACCAGGCCGTCCGCCGCCGGGTCGGAGTGAGCGTCGGCCTCCGGCGCTGCGGACGGTGACGGTGTCGTCGGTGCCGACGTATCGGCTCTCCCGCGTTCGCTCGGCCGCTGCTCCGGATCCGGTACGGCGGCCCGGAAGACCTCGTTGTTCCCCAGCAGTGCGCTCAGCAGGGCGAGGAGGCTCCGTACGAGCCCTTCGGCCTCCGCGAGGTCGGCCTCGGCGCGCCGCAGCGCCTCGTCGAGTTTCAGGTCCGGACCAGCTTCGGCCTCCGCGACGAGAGCCGCCTCGTGCAGCCGGTGCGCCCGCTGGAGCAGCGTCTGGCGTCCGCGGGGGTCGCGTACACGGTCTCGTACCACGGAGTTGAGCCGGCCGAGAGGTATGACCCGGGCGCCGCTGCGGTAGTCGCTCCACGTCGTCTTGCTGCCGCCGTACCGCTCCGCGAGCTCACGGACCGTCAGCTCAGCTGTCAGTTCCCCCAGAAATCCGGCCAAAGCATCGGCCGCTCGCGTCGCGCCCTTCAGCGCCCCTTGTGGTCGTCCTTTTCTACGCATGGTCGTCCCCCCAGTCGTCCGCGGACAATCCCCCGTTGTCCGGCCCGTTGACGCGGGCTGACCTGCGCGGATCGCATCGGGGCCACGCGGTCAACTCCACTCCCCGGCAGTGTCGGGCCGCGGAACGCCACCAGGGAACACCCGTTCCCCGATGCCGTCCAGCGCACGGCCTGCCGTTGTCTCGATTGCACCAGACAATCGGCGCGCGTGCGACCCACTCGTCATCGGTTCGCCGGTCCGACGCCCGCGGGCACGGATGGCCGGCCAACGCGAGCCGTCCGTTCCGCCAGACCGACGGCCCTCGCACAGGCCCAGGCCCAGGCGCAGGCACAGACGCAGCCAGAGGACGGCCGCACCGGGCGCGCGCTCACCAGCTGCCTCCCCATCGGCTGATGACGGTCCGGACCGGCCGGTGTCGCCGGAGGCGTGTCGGACATCTGTCGGCGTCGGCCGAGCTCTGTAGGCGGTGTGTCGGTGGAGCTTGCGACCTTGGTCGGGACGGTGCTCCCCACGAGCACACGTTTCCCCGAGAGCAAGGAGCCCGTCCTCATGCTTCCCGCACCCCAGAGCCGGCCGTGGGACGTTCACCGGCCGCCGTCCGCCGAGGGCAGCACAGTCCTGGTGACCGGAGGCAACGCCGGGATCGGCTACTTCGTCGCGGAGCAGCTCGCCGCCACCGGAGCCGTCGTCGTCCTTGGCAGCCGGGACGCCGCGAAGGCCGACGCCGCCATGGCCTCCATCCACGCGCGCGTCCGAGGTGCTCGCGTACGGCACCTTCAACTGGACCTCGCCGACCTGTCCTCCCTCAAGACCGCCGTGGACGCGCTGGACCTCGACCATCTCGACGCGGTGGTCCACAACGCCGGGGTCGCGCTCGACGATCCGCCGCGGCGGGAGACCGGCGACGGTCACGAGTTGATGTTCGCCACCAACCACCTCGGCCACTTCGCGCTCACCCGGTGGCTGGCCCCCCTGCTGTCCGCGGCGCCGGAAGGCCGCATCGTGACGGTGGGAAGCTTCGCCGCGCGGTCCGAGCGACTGGACTTGGGTGATCTGCAGTCGAGACAGGACTACCGGCCCAAGCGCACCTACGGCCGGTCGAAGCTGGCGCAGATGAGCTTCGGTTTCGAGCTGGACCGCCGTCTGCGCGCCGCCGGCAGCACGGTACTCAGTGTGGTGGCCCACCCCGGCGGTGCGCTGGACGCCCTCACGCCGTCGCGCCCACCGGTACACGTGACGACCTCCGCGAAGCGACTACGGGCCGTGCCTGCGGGGCTCGTGGTGCAGGGTAAGGATGCCGGAGCCTGGCCCGTCGTCCGTGCAGTCCTCGACTCGGAGGTGGCGGGAGGGCAGTTGTGGGGACCGAGGGTCTTCGGGCTGCGTGGCTCACCACGGCGAGAGCCCGTCCCCTCGCATATGACCGACCGGACCGTCGCGGCCCGTCTGTGGGACGCCAGCTGCGAGCTGACCGACATCGATCCGCACCTCGGCTTCCGCCTCCGGTAGACGCGGAATCCCATGGCCGGATTGTCCTGGGGGACTCTCACCCCCGGGGTGGGTCAGGGTCCCGCATCCCCTTCGGGGGTCGGGTCCTCCTCGCCCGTGATGCGGGCCAGGAGCGTACGGGCCTCCCGGATGCGCGGGTGGACCGGGTGCAGAGCCTGCTCACAGGCGAGCACGGCCCGGCGAGCGGCGTCTTCCGCCTCCTGGTCCCGGCCGAGATGGTGCAGGGAAGTGGCGATGAGGATGTCCAGGGCGCCGCTGGAGACCCGGGTTCCGGCCACAGGCAGCTGGTGTGCCTCGGTCAGGGCTTCCTCGTAGCGGCCCTGACCGTTGAGGCTGCACACCAGAGGGCGACCGAGCGCGGCTGCTGCGAGGCCGTCCGCCAGCGGCAGATTGCCGCGAGCGATGGCCTCCGCTTCCTCGTGGCGGCCCTGACCGTTCAGCGCCGCTGCCAGCTTGGTCAGTGTGAAGAGTTCGGTCTCCCACACCTGCGTGAGGTGTGCGAGGCGGGCGGCAGCGCGAAGGATGTCCCGCGCCTCGGACTCGGCTTCTTCGTACCGCTCCTGCTGGAGAAGGATCTCCACGTGGTGCGCCCGGACGGCCAGCAGGACCGTCCGCAGAGTCGGGCCGGCGTCCGACGACCGCGTCATCTCGGTGATCAGGGCTTCCATCTCGGGCAGCACTTCCTGGCCGCGCCCGTGAGCGGCGGCGGCGGTCACCGCCACCGCCTTGGCCAGCCATGCCGAGAGCTCGGAATCCGCGCCTCGGACGGGCGACATCGTGGCGAGGAACCGTCCGCCCTCCTCGGCCTGCTCGAACTCTCCCGCCGCGAGTAGTTGGTGGGCCCGCTCCAGCACCGCGCTCTGGGCCGGCGCCAGTTGCCCCTTGGTCGGCCTGTGCCGCAGACGGTCCCACTCCGCTCGTATCCCTCTCACACCGAGTGAGGCTACGCGACGGGGGCACCGCCACGACAAAAACATCATCTTCCGGCGGCCTGAGAGGCGGCCCGAGAGGGTGGGCCCGCCGTGCGCCTTGAACGCGTCACTCCGGTACGGGACCCGCGATGCGTTCGATACGTGGCTGGGCGACCCGGGCGTAATCCTCCCCGGAGATGACCAGCGATCGGTCGAGGCGAGCGGCGTTGAAGTAGAGGCGGGGCAGGGCGGTGACACCGGGGTCCGCGATGAGTTCGAGTTCCGGGTGGAAGCTGAAGGGCAGGACGGTGCCGGGGACGGCGTGTGCCAGTCGCTCGGCCGTGGCCGCGTCAGAGAAACCGACGTAGCGGGCCGCGAACAGCGTGCGGACGGCGTTGAGGTCCACGCGCCGGTCACCGGGGACGACCGCGAGTACGTAACGGGTGATCCGCCGGTCGATCTTGACGATGAGGATCAGGCATTTCGCCGCTTCCGACACCGGGTGTCCGCGCAGCGCGCTGACCGTTTCGGTCGTGCCCTCCGGTTTGTGGTCAATGATTTTGTACACGGTCGCCGTGCTGTCGAGCAGGTCGATCAGGCGCTGGTAGGTGCCGCTGTCCGACATGGTGACTCCTCCTGTTGGGTGGTGCGGTGGGTGCGTTCGATGCTCTGTCCCCAGTACGTTCCGGTGACCATGAGCGCCGCCCCGAGACCGGCGAGGGCGGTGAACTTCTCACCACCGAGGCCGATGCCGACCGCGACGGCCCAGACCGGTTCGGTGCCCAGGAGCAGACTGGCCCGGCTCGCGGAGCTGTTCTGTACCGCCCAGGTCTGGGCGAGGAAGGCGAACACGCTGCAGAACAGGGCCAGATAGGCAAGCTGGCCCCAGACCGCCGCATCGACCTGCGTCAGTTTCGGCAGGCCGCTGGTGGCCGGCACGGCCAGCAGCACCGAGCCGAGAATCGTCTGGACGGCCGTCAGTTGCAGGGGCCGCACGACGCGCCCCTTCGTCAGGTGCCCCACGAGCGCGACGTGCACGGCGCGCACCACCGCGGCGGCGAGCATCAGCAGGTCGCCGATGCGGAGCGAGTGAAAGCCGCTGCCCGACATGAGCAGGATGACGGCCAGCAGGCACACACCGGTGGCGGCGAAGAAGCGCGGGGGCAGTGCGCCGTTGCCGGCCGTGCGGTCCATCAGTGGGGTGAGCACGATGGTGAGGCTGATGATCAGGCCGGCGTTGGCCGCGCTGGTGTGCGCGACCCCGTATGTCTCGAGAACGAGGACAGCCGCCTGGGTGACCCCCAGGAAGGATCCGACACGCACTTCGTCGCGCGTGTAGCGCCGCTCCTGCCGGACGGCGACGAGGGCGAGGCAGGCGAACCCGGACAGGGCATACCGGGCGAACAGCACCACCAGGACGGGCAGGGCATAGGTGGCCGTCTTCGCGGCCAGATAGCTGGAGCCCCAGACGATGGCGACAAGCAGAAGCACTGCGTCAGTGCGGCGGGTGTGGAACACCCCCCTACGCTGCATTGCTTCCACCGTGAAGCCAAGGGCGTACTTCTTAAGAGATCTTGAAGGATCCCTACACTGTGAGGGTGAACGAACGACAGTTGCAGATCTTGCGGGAGCTCGGCGAACTGGGAAGCGTCACCGCGACCGCCGAGGCGCTGTTGATGACTCCCTCGGCGGTCTCCCAGCAGCTACGACTGCTGCAACGCTCGATCCCCGTCCCCCTCACCGAGCGCGAGGGGCGGCGGCTGGTGCTCACCGATGCCGGGAACGCCCTGGCCGGTGCGGCCATCGAGGTGGAGACCGCGCTGGCCCGGGCCCGGCACACCATCGAGGAATTCATCGACCAGCCGGACGCGGGGGTGTCGGTGGCGGCCTTCCACAGTGCGGCCTCCGCGTTCTTCCCCCTGCTGCTGCACGGCCGGACCGGCTCTGGACGCCCGCCGCTCTCGCTCGCCGACGAGGACGTCGCGCAGGACCACTTCCCGCGACTGACCCGCCACTACGATCTCGTACTCGCCCACCGCCTCGACCAGGCGCCACCCTGGCCCGCCACGGTCACCGCCAGTACGTTGCTGCGCGAACCGCTCGACGTCGCCCTGCCGGCCGACCACCCCCTCGCTAGCAAACGACGCCTCACCCCGCGCGACGTCGCCGACCAACCGTGGATCACCGTTCACGACGGCTTCCCGCTGATGGCGACCATCGACGCCATTGCGACCGCCGCGAACCGGCGGCTCGACATCGTCCATCGCATCAACGAGTTCACCGTCGTCGCCGAAGTCGTAGCGGCCGGAGGCGGTCTGGCCCTGATGCCACGCTGGACCACACGCCCGCACCCCGCACTGGTTTTCCGACCACTCAGCGGTGTACACACCCGACGCCACATCGATGTGCTCCACCGCCCCGAACGCTCCGCGCGACGAGCCGTACGGATGGTGCTCGACGATCTCCACCGTGCAGCCGCGACGATCCAGAGCCGAGACGCGGACGCGGGTTCCGGTGCGCAACGGGCACGGGCTTGAGGGGGAGGAGCTCGCTGAGTGGACAAGATCAAGATGGCGATTTCCGGCCCCTGGGGCGGGCAGCCAGCACGGGATGGCCATGCTGGCTGCCCTCGTCACCCCCCTGACTCGTCATTCCCCCAGCACCGCTCGCGCCCGGTCCACGACCCTGGACGCGGCGGACCGTTCGGCGCCGAGGCGACTCCTGTCGTGTTCGATCGCCGTTTCCTGGTAGGCCGCCTCGACCGCGAACCACTCGCGGACTACCCCGGAAGACCGGTTGCACCGTACCTCCGCGACGGCCTGCGCCCGCTCCGCCGACGCGTTGGGCAGCGCCTTGGCGGGCGTGTCCACGGGGGAGGAGAGGTGGTATCCGTACGCACTCATGCACGACGACCACCTGGCCACCGCCGCGACGACACGTGGGTCCTTGGCCGACGCGTCCCACGTCCTGCGCTGCAACTCCATGGCGATCGGCGTCTCGCGCGCCCGGGAGACGTCGCCGAGTTGCTGTACGGCCCAGCCCACACAGCCTCGTGGCTGCTGCCCCCCGGTGGACGCGCCGTCGTAGATCCGGCGCTGTGCCGTCGTCAGCTTCGGCGCGGCGGGTGGCGCGGCATTTCTGGACGGAGGGAGCCCGTATCCGTACTGCGAGGCCTGTTCCAGGTCGGTCAGGCCGTACCGCCGCTCCAGGACGTTCTTCAGGGGCGGCCGTACGTGCGGCAGCGGACTCACCGGCGCACCTCGCTCGCGCATACAGCGTTCCACCAGTCGCTCGTACGCCCTGTTCACGTCGTCACGCTGCTGGTAGCTGAGCAGATACGCCTGTACGGGCAGTTCCGCCGGCCGCCTGTTGCCGGCTGCCTGCGAACCGCCGGCAGTCGCCACGTATCCCGCCGCGCCGCCGACCGTCACACACACGGCGACAGCACACGCCATGGTCACGGTTCGTGTGGTCACGGCCCGAACAGCACTGACGCGTCTTCGTTCTTCGTGTTCGGCAGACCGCTGAGGAAGTTGGTGGGAACGAAGTCGCTGGGTCCCTTGTAGTCGAACCTGAAGAACACGGTGGCGGCGTAGAAGTCGTTCGTGTTGCGCGCCGATCCCGCGTTGTTCCAGACGCTCTGCCCGATGCCGTTGCAGTTCGTACCGCAGGCGTTGAACACGGTGTTCGACAGGTTGGGGATGTTCCCGCCGATCCTGACGAACGCTCCGCCCCCGCCCGAGTTGTAGTAGAGACAGAACCACCCGCCGACGCAACTGTCCGCGCTCGCCGGGGAGGCCGCTGCCATGGAGCCTGCCGTGAGGCTCAGCGCGGCCAGTGCCGTGAGTATGAGACCTCGTCTGCGCATCTTTGCTCCTCGGTCGGTCGTGAAACGGGACGGGGCCGTGGCCGTGATGGTGCCTGTGGCTGCACTTGCCCCTGCGAGAAGTCTGCGTTCGCTTGCCCGTCCACGTCATTGACCTTCGGCGCGGTCATCGTTGATTCTGCGCGCAGCGATGGTTGCTGACTGAAGGCGGCGGCCTGGTGCGCGCCATGCACAGGCGCGCCTGCCCGTCAGCGGAGAGAGTGGGTCAGGAAAGGGTGCCCAGCACCGGCGCGCCGTAGGCCGCTGCCATGGGAGAGTTGCCCGTGGTGACGAAATCGCGGATGCCCGTCAGATAGGCGGCGCGGTCGACGAGCCCGTCCCCGTCCACATCCAGAGCGTCGAACGCGGCGTCGACGTCGATTTCGGCGTTGCCCGCCGCCGTACGCAGGCGGGTGAACTCGGCACGGTTCAGACACCCGTCGGCGTCGGTGTCGGCGATGTCGAACAGCGAGCCCAGAGCGCGCCGACAGGAGCGTTCGAAGGTCTCGTGCCCGACCCATGTGCGGTATTCCTCGAACGTGACGCGTCCGTCGTGATCGGAGTCCATGTCCTCGAAGACTGCCTCATGTGCCGTCCGGGATTCGGTGACGACAGGGTGGTGGGCGTCGCGGCCCATGGCGGCTGCCACGCGGTCGACCCGCGCGAGATATTCCGCGCGGGTGATCACGCCGTCGCCGTCCACGTCCAGCATGGCGAAGATGCGGTGTTGCGGAGAGTCGGACACGGTACTGCCTCCTGCTGCCTCTACGACGGTCCGGGCAGCTGACTGGCCGCCCTGTCGCTGCCTACCCTTTCGCCGCACGTCCTGGACGGCGGCGGGGCCGTACGGGTAGCGAGGTTTCGTTTCTGCTTGGGCCGTGTGGGTGAACCGGTGGGTGCGGAGC
>NZ_JBJHPC010000143.1:0-13624 GCF_045257485.1 Streptomyces sp. YS-3
GGGGGCGGGGCCGGAGGGGCGGAAGTGGCCACGGATCATTTCGGCGCGGCCGGTGGTCTCGAAGCCCAGCTGTTCGTAGAGCGGTTGTCCGTACGCCGTGGCGTGCAGCGTGACCGGCCGGTCGCCCAGCTCCCCCAGAACGTGCCGCATCAGCCGCCGCCCCACGCCCTGCCGTGCGTACTTCTCGGCCACCAGCACCATTCCGATGGCGGCGAGATCCTCGTACGAGGTGACCACACAGGCGGTGACCAGCCCTTTGCCGTCCGGGTCGTCGATGCCGTAGCCGGTTCCCGCGGTGAGCAGCAGGCCCCATTTGTGTTCCTCGCGTTGCCAGCCGCGGTTCTCGGAGAGGTCGGCGCAGGAAACGAGGTCGTCAATGGTCAGGCGGCGGATCGGAAGTTCGTCGAGCGGTGAGGGCATGGAGATCAGGCTGTCCGATGAACCCATGCCCCGTCCACCGTTTTGCGCATACAGCACGTTGCTTTCGGCCACGCTCTGTCAGCCTTCGTCCGGGATGTTTCACGTGAAACATGGCCCGGGGGCCTGTGGACGCGTGGTTTCACGTGAAACACCGAGTCGCCGGACGGCTTCTCGGTACCGGACCGGGAGCCCCGGTGCGCGGGCGTGACCGGGGGTACTAGCCTCGGCGCTCATGGCGAGACTTCATCTCTTCGATCTCGACGGGAGCCTCATCCGGGGCTCCGCCGCGCCGGTGGAGATATCCCGGCAGCTCGGGCTGCTGGAGGAGGTCGGTGAGCTGGAGCGGGAGCTGTCCCGGGGGCTCATCGGCCCGCCCGAGTACGCGGCCCGGGTGCACGCGCTCTGGTCGGGGCTGACGCCGGAACATGTGACGGCCGCCTTCGACTCGGCGCCCTGGCTCGTGGGGATCCGGGAGGTGTGGCGGGAGATCCGGGAGGGCGGCGACTACTGCGCCGTGATCTCGCTCTCGCCGTCGTTCTTCGTCGAGCGGCTGCTGGAGTGGGGAGCGCACGCGGCGCACGGCTCACTCTTCCCCGAGGTGCCCTTCACCCGGCCCGTGGACCCTGCGGGAATCCTCAGCGCGGCGGCGAAGGTGACGATCGCGGAGCGGCTGCGCGCCCGGTTCGCCGTGGATCCGGCGGACTGTGTCGCCTACGGCGACTCCATGTCGGACGTGGATCTCTTCGCCGCGGTGCCCGTGTCGGTCGCCGTCAACGCCGACCGCCATCTCGCCGGAAGGGCCACGCACACCTACTCCGGGGGCGACCTCCGTGAGGCCTACGCGCTGGCACAGATCCCATGAGCCTAACGGGAATGCCGGTTCGGATACCCGGCATTCCTGCTATTTGTCCCCGCGCCCTCCATGAAGCTGACATGCTCCGGTACGGGAGTGACGGAACTCCCGGACGTCGGCAACTGCGGCCAGAGGTTCGAGGCGAGACACAGGATGAACGCTCCGACCAACACGTCGACCGACGCTGTGCTGATACGCCGCACTCTCGCGGAGATCGCACCCTTAGCGGACAAGGTCACGTCGTACTTCTACGCTCTGCTCTTCATAGGCGACCCGGAGCTGCGCACGCTCTTTCCGGCAGCGATGGACGCCCAGCGGGACCGGTTGCTCAAGGCGCTGCTCACGGCCGCCGAGCATCTGGAGAACACCGCCGCACTCACTGAATATCTTCGCCAACTGGGCCGGGGCCACCGTAAGTACGGCACCCGGCCCGAGCATTACCCGGCCGTCGGAGAGGCGCTGATCGGGGCGCTGGTCCGGTACGCGGGGAACACCTGGGACGAGGCGACCCAGGGCGCCTGGATCCGGGCGTACACGACGATGTCGCAGATCATGATCGACGCGGCGGACGAGGACGAGCGGCTCCAGCCGCCCTGGTGGTACGCCGAGGTCGTCTCGCACGACCTGAGGACCCCGGACATCGCGGTGGTCACCCTTCGTCCCGACCAGCCGTACCCCTTCCTGGCCGGGCAGTACACGACGCTGGAGACGCCCTGGTGGCCGCGGGTCTGGCGGCACTATTCGCTGGCCTCCGCGCCCCGCAGCGACGGGCTGCTGTCGCTGCACGTCAAAGCGGTACCGGCGGGCTGGGTCTCCGGCGCGCTGGTCCACCGTGCCCGCCCCGGGGACACCCTGCGGCTGGGGGCGCCCGCCGGGTCGATGGTGGTCGACCACAGCACCGACAACGGCCTGCTCTGCCTCGGCGGCGGCACCGGCATAGCGCCCATCAAGGCGCTGGTCGAGGACGTCGCCCGGTGCGGTGAGCGGCGCCCCGTCGAGGTCTTCTACGGGGCCCGCAGCAACCACGACCTGTACGACATCGACACCCTCATGCGGCTCCAGCAGGCGCACTCCTGGCTGTCGGTGCGGCCGGTCGTCTCGGGCGGTCCTGGCCGGGGACTCGACGGGCGGCTCCCGGAGGCGGTGCGCGAGTACGGGCCGTGGACCTCGTACGACGCCTATGTCTCCGGACCGCCGGGGATGATCCGCAGCGGGGTGACCACGCTCCGGGACATCGGGATCCCCTCGGACCGCATCCGGCACGACTCCGTCGAGGAGCTGGTCGCGGCGAACCACTGAGGCGCGCCACGGTCCACGGCCGTGGCGCCCGGGGCGCGGCGCCGGGGGCTGCCGCGCCCGGCGGGGGATCAGCCCAGGTCGGGCGCGTGCATCGCGCGGACGCCCTCGATGTTGCCGTCCAGGTAGTGCCGGAGCGACAGCGGCACGAGGTGGACGGAGGCGATGCCGACGCGGGTGAACGGGATCCGTACGATCTCGTACTCGCCGCAGGGCTCCTCCACCTCGGGGCCGTGCCGCAGGGATTCGTCCATGGAGTCGAGCCGGCAGACGAAGAAGTGCTGCACCTTCACACCGGTCGCACCGCCGTCGGCGCCGATGTGCTCGACGGTGTCGACGAAGCAGGGCACCACGTCGGTGATCTTCGCGCCGAGTTCCTCGTGCACCTCGCGGTGCAGGGCCTCGACGACGGTGGAGTCCTCCGGCTCGACGCCGCCGCCGGGGGTGAGCCAGTAGGGATCCATGCCGGGCTTGGTGCGCTTGATGAGGATCAGGTCGTCGCCGTCCAGCAGGACGGCTCGTGCGGTGCGCTTGACCACGGGTCGGACGGTCATGGGAGAAATGTGGCCCATGGCGGCCTCCGCGAAACTCCTCAGCTCCAGTCGACCGCGGCGCGCAGCAGCCACTCCTGCGCCCGCGCGATGTGCGGCAGGGCCAGCGTGCCGGTGCGCACCGCCAGGAAGTAGGTCCGCAGCGGTGGCACCGGAGGGTCGAGCAGGGCCACGAGTTCGCCGCGCTCCAGCGTCCCCTCGCACAGATAGCGCGGCAGTACGGCCAGGCCGGCGCCCGCTGTCACCGTCTCCATGACCGCCCGCAGGTCCGGCGCGATCACCGTGCCCGCCGCGGCCGGCTTGGTGTCGAAGACCGCGGCCCAGTAGCGCGAGACGAACGGGAGCGACTCGTGCACCTCCACCACCGGGATGTGCTCCAGTGCGCCGGGACCGCCGCGCCGTAGCGCCCCCGGCGCGACCCGTGAGGCCCAGCGCACCCCCGCGACCAGGACGTGCTCCTCGTCGCAGAGCGGGGTCGCGCAGAGCAGCCGGCCGCGGGGCCGGGCGGTGGCGATGGCCAGGTCGTGGTGGCCCGCGGCCAGGCCCTCCAGGGTCTCCTCGGCGTTGCCGAAGGAGGCCCGCAGGGCGATCCCCTGCGGGATGAGCGAGGTCAGGGTGGGCAGGGCGCGCAGCGAGGTGAACTCGGGGGGCCCGGCGAGGTGGAGAGTGCGTACGCCCGAGTCCTCGTACGAGCCGGACTCCGCTATCTCGACCAGGGCGTCCAGATGCGGGGCGGCCCGCTGGGCGAGTTCGTCGCCGACGGTCGTCGGCGTCACCCCGCGCGCCTGGCGCAGGAACAGCGGGCGCCCCAACTGCCGCTCCAGCGTGCGGATCTGGCTGGTCACGGCGGGCTGGGAGAGACCGAGCAGGGCGGCGGCGCGGGTGAAGGAGCCCGCGCGGTGGACGGTGACGAACGTCCGCAGCAGGGCGAGGTCCATGAGTGCCCTCCCGTCCCGAACCTCCTCATGACGTCCCCCGCCGGACACAACTATAAATATGTCGATAGGTCTCTGTCGCTACCGTGATTGGACACTGACACAGAGTCAACTAGCCTTGTGCGCAAGGCTCTTCACACGGGAGCCGTGGCGGTCCGAACCACGAGGGGGGAGGCTCGGACCGCCCTTTTCATGCCCCGGCGGCCTCGTCCAGCGCCCGCAGTACGTCGGCCACGAGGTCGGCGGTGTCCTCGGCCCCGGCCGAGAAGCGGATGAAGCCCTCCGCGACCTTGTCACCGCCCCAGCGCCCGCGCCGCTCGGCCGTGGAGCGCACCCCGCCGAAGCTGGTGGCGTCGTCCACGAGCCGCAGCGCCGCCAGGAACCATTCCGCGTGGGCGCGGTCGGGCAGGTCGAAGGAGACGACACAGCCGAAGCGGCGCATCTGCGCGCTCGCCTGCCGGTGCGCGGGGTCGGAGGGAAGCCCGGGATGGCGTACTCCGCTCACCTCGGGGCGCCGCGCCAGCGCCTCGGCGACGGCCAGCGCGTTCGCCGACTGCCGGTCCGCGCGCAGCTGGAGCGTGGCCAGCGAGCGGTGCGCCAGCCAGGCCTCCATCGGGCCGGGGATCGCCCCGACGACCTTGCGCCACCTGCGTACGCGCGCGGCCAGCTCGGGATCCCGGCAGACCACATAGCCGAGCAGCAGATCGCCGTGGCCGGTGAGGCCCTTGGTGCCGCTGGCCACCGCGAAGTCCGCGCCGAGCTCCAGCGGGCGCTGACCGAGCGGGGTCGCCAGCGTGTTGTCGACCGCGACCAGCGCGCCCGTGTCATGGGCGGCCCGCGCCAGACGCCGGATGTCGCAGACGTCCAGGCCCGGGTTGGAGGGCGTCTCGATCCACAGGAGCGCCGCGCCGTCCAGGACGCCGAGCTGGGCGTCACCGGCTGTCGGCGCGACCCGCACCTCGACCCCGTACGCCGCGAGCTGCTCGCGCACCAGGGGCAGCGCCTGGTAGCCGTCGTCCGGCAGGACCACGGCGTCGCCCACGCGCGCGTGGGAGAGCAGCACCGCCGAGATCGCGGCCATGCCGGAGGCGAAGACGACCGCCTCGGCGGGCACGTCGGGGGACTCCAGCTCGGCGAGGGCACGCTCCAGATGGGTCCACGTCGGATTGGTGTCACGTCCGTAGGTGTAGGGGCCCACCGCCTCTCCCGGGAGATGGAAGTGGGCCGCGAACACCGGCCCCGGCAGCGAGGGTTCGTACGCCACCGGGTCCGGCAGTCCGGCCCGCACCGCTCTGGTGCCGTCCCCCGGCGCCTGGGAAGGGTTCACACCGGAGGTCATCGCGCTCTCCTCAGTCCTCGTCGTCCGGCAGGGCGACGTTCAGCGCCCAGGACACGATCGAGATGATCAGGCCGCCCAGCAGAGCGGTCCAGAAGCCCTCGACGTGGAAGGTGAGGTCGAGCTTTCCGGCCAGCCACGAGGTGAGCAGCAGCATCAGCGCGTTGACCACGAAGGTGAACAGGCCGAGCGTGAGGATGAACAGCGGGAAGGAGAGGAGCTTCACCACCGGCTTGACGACGAAGTTCACCACGCCGAAGACCAGCGCCACCAGAATCAGCGTCAGGGCCTTCTTGCCGGTGCTGTCCCCGGTGAGCGTGATGTCGTGCAGCAGCCAGATGGCCACGGCCAGGGCCGCCGCGTTGGCGAGCGTCTTGACTACGAAATTCTTCATGTGTCTGATCGTGGCAGACATGATCGGTACCAGTGCAGGGGCGGATGGCGATGAAGCATTTCCGGCTTGACGAACTCGAGGCGGAGCGCGCCGCGAACGATGGCGCGTACCTGCAGTTTCTGCGGGAAAGGAACATGTCGGCAGGGCTGTACGCGCTGGACGCGGGCGACCACGACCCGCAGCAGCCGCACGCCCAGGACGAGATCTACTTCGTGGTGAGCGGCCGGGCGTCCGTCACGGTCGGTCTGGAGACCACCGAGGTGGCGCGCGGCAGCGTCGTCTATGTGCCGGCCGGAGTCGCCCACCGGTTCCATCACATCGCCGAGGACCTGCGGGTTCTGGTCGTGTTCTCTCCGCCTGAGAGCTGAGGGCGGCCCCTGGTTCTCCCTAGGGGTCCGGTCAGGGGAGAGCAAGGGCTGCGGCGGCCCCGTTCGGCACCCTCGCGCCCCTAGCATCGAGGGTGTCGGAGGCAGCAGCCCGAGACTCCAGGAGATTCACGAGTACGGAAGAGGTAAGGACGATGGCGGCACGGGAGATATTCGCGGGGATGCCCTGGTGGGTGAAGTGGGTCGCCGTGCCCGTCATCGCCCTGGTGGTATTCGGCGGTCTGATCGCCAGCGTGGTCGGCTTCCTGTTCGGACTGCTCTTCAAGGTGCTGGTCTTCGTGGCCCTGGTCGGCGGTCTCATCTACGTCGTCAGGCGGTTCATGTCCTCCACGTCCTCGCGCGGCGACTGGTAGAAGACGGCGCGCCTTCGGTACGGGTGCGGTCCCACGACGGCACAGCACTCGTACAGAACGACCCGGGATTAGCCCGGCTGAGGGACGCGGAAGCCAAACCCCTCATGGCGCCGGAGGCGGCCGTTAAGGTGAAAACCTCTGCTGCCTCGGGCGGGCTCCTCGCCCGTCAGCACGCCTGGGGGTGACCTGTGGCCACGGCTGCGAACGCCGGTGTCCCTACCCTGATCGGTTCGGTCCAGCGGGCGCTGCGCCTGCTGGAGGCCGTGGGAACCCATGCGGACGGCGCCCCCGCCAAACAACTGGCCCGGGAGGCCGGGCTGCCGCTCCCCACCGCGTACCACCTGCTGCGCACCCTCACCCACGAGGGTTATCTGCGCCGGGAGCACGGCGTGTTCGTCTTCGGTGAGGCAGCCGAGCGGCTGGCGAGCGGTGGGGCCATGCAGAATCGTCGCACCAAGATCAGTCGGTCCCTCGCGGAGTGGCGGGATGCCATCGGGGTCCCGGTGTACTTCGCGGTCTACCGCGAAGGTGAGATCGAGATCGCCGGAGTGGCCGACACGCCGTCGGCCCCGGCGGTGGAGGAGTGGGCCGACTTCCGGGAGACGGGGCACGCGCACGCCATCGGGCAGTGCCTGCTGAGCCAGCTCGACGAGAAGGCCCGTGAGGACCATCTGGACCGCCACCCGGTCCGCTCGATCACGCCCTATTCCGTACGGGACCGCCGTGCCCTGCTGGACCGCCTCGCGGCTACGGAGCGTATGCAACCGATGGTCGAAAGACAGGAGTATGCCCTCGGCACGGTCTGCGCAGCCATCCCCATCACAGCCGGGTCCGGAGCCGCGACGATGGCCATCTCTCTCCCGCTTCACCAGCAAGAACGCCTAATTCCGGCCATCGAGCAACTGCGTGGCGAAGTGGGTCGTCTCCTCAGCTCACTGGCCTTCTCTATCAGTATCTGAAAACTCACTCCTTGTGATCCGGTAGTGCTTCCAGCACGATGGCGTCAAGAGGGCCAGGATGGACCATTACTGGCCATTTCAGCTACAGCGGGGTAGATGATGCGTGAGGTCCTGGCAGAGGTCATGATGAGCTTTCTCGTCTCCGATGAGCTCTCCTTCAGGATCCCGGTGGAGCTCACCTACCGCGCCGATGATCCCTACGCGGTCCGGATGACCTTCCACCTCCCCGGCGATGAACCCGTGACCTGGACATTCGGGCGGGAACTGCTGCTCGACGGCATCAACAGCCCCACGGGCGACGGCGATGTGCGCATCGAGCCCGCCGGAGGCGAGGAGCTCCGCGACGTCCACATCCACCTCCAGGTGGGCGGCGAACGGGCGAACTTCCGGGCCGGCGCCGGTCCCCTGGTGGCGTTCCTCGACCGTTCGGACAAGCTCGTCCCGCTCGGACAGGAGCGCGCGACCGGCGACTTCGACGGACATCTGGACGAGGCGCTGGGACGGATCCTGGCGGAGGAGCAGAACGCGGGCTGAGAGCAGCCCAGTTGGCCAGGTCAGGCGTCCGGCTCTGGACTGGGACCCGTGCCGGGGCCTACTTCTTGCGTCGTCGGCCCCGGCCGCCCCGCCCCGGCCCACGGGTCGCCACGGCCGGGCGGTCGGCGGAGACCACCAGCGCCGCGAGGGCCGTGGTGACCGGAACCGACGCCACCAGGCCGATCGAACCCACCAGCGTCCGGACGATCTCCTCGGCGACCAGCTCACTGTTGGCCACCGTCCCCACACTGCTCTGGGCGATCGAGAACAGCAGCAAAAGCGGGAGCGCCGCACCCGCGTACGCCAGGACAAGGGTGTTGACCACCGAGGCGATGTGATCGCGGCCGATCCGGATGGCGGCCCGGTACAGCCCCCGCGGGCCCATGCTCGGGTTGGCCTCGTGCAGCTCCCACACCGCCGACGTCTGGGTGACCGTCACATCGTCGAGCACCCCGAGCGAGCCGATGATCACGCCGGCCAGCAGCAGACCCGACATGTCGATGTCCGGGTAGAGCCCGTGGATCAGACCGGTGTTGTCGTCGGTGTTGCCGGTCAGCGAGGCCCAGCCGATGAAGAGCGACCCGAGCAGCCCGATCAGGACGAGCGAGACCAGTGTGCCGAGTACGGCGACCGACGTACGCGCCGAGAGACCGTGGCACATGTACAGGGCGATCAGCATGATCGCGCTCGACCCGACCACGGCGACCAGCAGCGGATTGGAGCCCTGGAGGATCGCCGGGAGGATGAACAGCGTCAGTACGGCGAACGAGACGATCAGCGCGACGAGAGCCATCACCCCGCGCAGCCGGCCCACGACCACCACCACGAGCGCGAAGATGCCGGCCAGCAGCGCCATCGGCAACCGCCGGTTCACATCGGTCACCGAGTACTGCAGGTCGTGCGGGGCGTCGGGGGCGTACGCGACGATCACGCCCTGCCCCTTGTGGAGTTGGCGCGGGGCGTCCGGCTGGACGATCTCGGTGAAGGTGCGGCCCTTCTCCTTGCCGCTGGTGACCTCGATGGTCGCCTTGGCGCACTGGCCCTGCCGGGCGTGCGAGCCCTCCTGGCCGCCGGGGGGCGAGGTGTCTCCGGCCGGCGGGGTCTGACCGGCGTTGACCGACTTGCAGTCGAGCTTCTGGAGGGCGACGACCTTGGCCTGTTGGGTCTGGCGGTCGAAGCCGACCCCGGTGCGCTGATGGGAAGGGGTACCGCCGGGCCACAACACCGCCAGACCCACGAGCACCGCGATGGAGAACGGGATCAGTACAGCGGCGATCACCTTGCGCAGATGCTTGGAGACCGGTGTCGCGGGACCGTGGCTGTGCGTGTGCCCATGGGCGTGGCCGGGCGGAGGTCCGGGGGAGCCTTCGGGGTGCTGCTCTGCTGACGTCACCACCCGATCATCGCAACAGCGGCGGGGCCCCTCTGTTCAGCGCGCTGGGGATGACGCTAGCGTGGTGGCACCTTTGCACACGCGGGAGCTCGGAGCACCGGGCTGAGAGGGCGCTGAAAGCCGTACGAACCGTACGGAAGCGGCTGCGCCGACCGCCGAACCTGTTACCGGGTAATGCCGGCGTAGGGAGTAGGTCTCATGACCATTCAGGACGCACGCACGCCTGCCTCGAACCAGAACGAGGCCGGGAAGTCCATCGGCTGGCACAAGGGGTACGTCGAGGGCTCGCGCCCCGACCTCCGGGTGCCGGTGCGCCAGGTGCACCTCACCAACGGCAAGGACGTCACGCTGTACGACACGTCCGGTCCGTACACCGATCCGACCATCGAGACGGACGTCCGTCGCGGCCTCGCTCCCCTCCGGGAGAACTGGATCATCGCGCGCGGCGACACCGAGGAGTACGCGGGCCGGCCCGTTCGTCCCGAGGACGACGGCATCAAGCACACCTCCCCGCGCGGCGGACTGAAGAACCTCGACGCGGTGTTCCCGGGCCGCCCGCGCCAGCCGCGCCGGGGCCGCGACGGCCAGGCCGTCACCCAGCTCGCGTACGCCCGCCGGGGCGAGATCACCCCGGAGATGGAGTACGTCGCGATCCGCGAGAACGTCTCCCCCGAGGTCGTCCGCGAGGAGATCGCGGCCGGACGTGCGGTGCTCCCCGCCAACATCAACCACCCCGAGATCGAGCCGATGATCATCGGCAAGCGGTTCCTGGTGAAGGTCAACGCCAACATCGGCAACTCCGCCGTCACCTCCTCCATCGAGGAGGAGGTGGACAAGATGACGTGGGCCACCCGCTGGGGCGCCGACACGGTCATGGACCTCTCCACCGGCCGCAACATCCACACCACCCGCGAGTGGGTGCTGCGCAACTCCCCCGTCCCGATCGGCACGGTGCCGCTCTACCAGGCACTGGAGAAGGTCGACGGCCGGGCCGAGGAGCTGACCTGGGACATCTACAAGGACACGGTCATCGAGCAGGCCGAGCAGGGCGTCGACTACATGACGGTCCACGCCGGGGTGCTCCTGCGGTACGTGCCGCTCACCGCGCGCCGCAAGACCGGCATCGTCTCGCGCGGCGGCTCGATCATGGCGGCATGGTGCCTGGCGCACCACAAGGAGTCGTTCCTGTACGAGAACTTCGAGGAGCTCTGCGAGATCCTCGCGGCCTACGACGTCACGTACTCCCTGGGCGACGGCCTGCGTCCGGGCTCCATCGCGGACGCCAACGACGAGGCGCAGTTCGCCGAACTGCGCACGCTCGGCGAGCTCAACACGATCGCCAAGCGCCACAACGTCCAGACGATGATCGAGGGCCCGGGCCATGTCCCGATGCACAAGATCAAGGAGAACATCGATCTCCAGCAGGAGATCTGCGAGGAGGCGCCGTTCTACACGCTCGGCCCCCTGACCACCGATGTCGCCCCCGCGTACGACCACATCACCTCGGGCATCGGCGCCGCGATGATCGCCTGGTGGGGCACCGCGATGCTCTGCTACGTCACGCCCAAGGAGCACCTGGGCCTGCCGAACCGCGACGACGTGAAGACGGGCGTCATCACCTACAAGATCGCGGCCCACGCGGCCGACCTCGCCAAGGGACACCCGGGCGCGCAGGAGTGGGACGACGCGCTCTCCGACGCCCGCTTCGAGTTCCGCTGGGAGGACCAGTTCAATCTGGCCCTCGACCCGGACACCGCCCGGGAGTTCCACGACGAGACGCTGCCCGCGGAGCCGGCGAAGACCGCTCACTTCTGCTCGATGTGCGGGCCGAAGTTCTGCTCGATGAAGATCTCCCAGGACATCCGGCGTGAGCACGGCGGAGATCTGGCGGCGGGGGACATCGAGGCCGGAATGGCGGAGAAGTCCGCCGAGTTCGCGGCGGCGGGCAACCGCGTCTATCTGCCGATCGCGGACTGACGTACGCACATACGTTTCACGTGAAACACGGGCCCGTTGGGGAGCTGTGTTTCACGTGAAACATGCGTAGGGGGATTCCAGCGCGACCACGGCCATACACGCGACGAGAGTCCCGTGCGCGGGCCGTGGTTTCACGTGAAACGTACGGGGCGTCGTAACTCCGTTGGTTTCACGTGAAACACAGCGCCCTCAAGCCGCTCACTCCGGCTGGTGGTCGGGGCCCCCGAAGTCGGGACTGGTGAAGTCCGGACTGGTGAAGCTGGGCCGGGTCCCCGAGGACGGATCGCCCGGACTGTCGAAGTCGGGCCGGTCGTAGCCGAGCCTGGGCATCCGGCCCGGTGTGCGGCGCGCCGACGCGCCCCGACCGGAGCCGGGGTCGGCCAGCGCCTCGCGCAGGAACGGGTAGATACCCCGCTCCACCAGGGCATGGCGCCATGCCTCACGAGCCCGGGAGACCTCCTGGGCTCTCTCGTCGCCCCCCTCGCCCTCCTCCGGCTCGGCGACGACCTGGGTGGACCCATTGCGTAGCGCGGTCGTCAGAAGGCTGACCGCGGCGGCGAGTATCGCGGCTGCGGTGAGGGCGCCGAAGAACCAGCCCGCGGTGAGTAACGTGTTGGCGAAGGCGGGCTGCGGGTCGAGCATCTTGAGGATGTAACCCACCAGCAGGAAGATCGCGGCTGCGGTTCCGGCGAGGACCGGCGCGAGCACCGCGACGACCGCGCCGACGCCCGCTCCCGAGGTGGAATCCGGGCTGTCCACCACCGGCGGCGTCATCACGGAGCCGCGTTCCGAGGTGAGCGCAGGCGTGGAGGGCGCACGCAGCTCCTCCCGCACCCTGACGTAGTGGTCGTACTCGGCCGCCGCGGCGGCCGAGACGAGGGCACCCGCGTTGAGCACCATGGTGCGCAACTGCTCGGTGTTGAGCCGTACTCCTACACCGGCCAGCTCGGGCCGGTCGGGCGCGGTGCGCAGTGCGTCGTCGAGGATCCGCTCGAACTCCGGGCGGTCCTCGGTCAGCAGGTGCGGAGCGCTGTTCATGTGCATCCCCCGATGCTCCGTAGGGCCGGAAAGCCCGCCTGACGAACGGGCAATCGGGCGGAAACGGAGGAGAGCCTGCTACGGATAAGCCGATGGTAGAGCGGTTACGGCACGGGGTGACAGGGTGTTTCCGAAATCACCTTGCCACCGCACGAGCCGGTGCTTTCCCGATTACGCGTCAGTCATGCAGAGGCAACTGCACGACCAGCAGTTTTCCGGCCATGGTCACCCCACCGTCCATCGCGATGGCGAGACCGTCGGCGTACACATGCGGACCTTCCACGACCGGACGGGAGTCTTCCTCGCCGTCTTCGGTGCCCACTTCGCCCAGGAGGTAGGGGATGGGGCTGTGTCCGTGGACCACCCGCTGGCCGCCGTACGCCGAGAGCAGTTCGCGTGCGGCCTGCGGGCCGGCCTCGTCGCGGAAGGCGAAGCGCTTGGTGAACTTGCGGAACAGATCCCAGCACTCGTCGGCGTCGTTGCGGGTGAGCAGCGCGTGCACGGTGTCGTTGACGGCCTCGATGGAGTCGCCGTAGTCCAGGTACGCGGTGGTGTCGGAGTGCATCAGCAGATGCCCGTCCTCCTGCTCGATGGCGTCGAGGCGGGACATCCACTGCAGATGGACGTCCTGGAGGCGGTCCATGTCGGCCTTCTGGCCGCCGTTGAGCAGCCAGGCGGCCTGGAAGGTGGCGGTGCCCGCGCCGGAGTTGACGGGGGTGTCGCCGAAGCGCTTGGCGCCGATCAGGAGCAGTTCGTGGTTGCCCATGAGGGCTTTGCAGTAGCCGCCGGCGGCTGCGGCCTCGGCGGACAGCCGCATCACCAGGTCGATGACGCCGATGCCGTCGGGGCCGCGGTCGGTGAAGTCGCCGAGGAACCAGAGGCGGGCGTTGCCCGCGGCCCAGTTGCCGTCGACGTCGATCAGCCCCTGTTCGCGCAGGGCGGCCAGGAGTTCGTCGAGGTAACCGTGGACGTCACCAACGACGAAGAGCGGTCCCAGACCGTCCGGCAGGGGTGCCGGAGCGGGCTCGCTCTCCACCCGGACCTGCACGGTGTCCCCCCGGTTGATCACCGGGAGGTCGCGCGCGGTCGGGGTGTAACCCTCGGGCGGCCCGTCATCCGGAAAGACGTTCCCCGGGTGGATCTCCGCGGGGTACGGCTCCGCCGGGTGCACGGGCACGGGCGGGTGCGGCGGTGGAGGC
>NZ_JBJHPC010000144.1:0-13608 GCF_045257485.1 Streptomyces sp. YS-3
GTCGGTGAGGGTCTGCGCGGGGGTGGCGGGTTCGTTGTCCGCGCCGCCGAGGTAGACGGGTCCCCGGTCGCGGTATCCGGCGAGGCGGGCGGCCGTGGTCGCGGCCTCGACGCTGCCCCGGCGCTCGGCCGTGAAGTCCAGCAGGCCGCGCAGTCCGCTCAGTTGGGAGACGACCCGGCGCCGGTTGTTGAGCGCCGGGTCGGCCCGCTCGGCGTCGGTCGCCGGGTCGACGCGGCTCTCGATGAGCAGGCCCACGGCGTTTTTGACGCCCGCGGTGTTGCGCAGGATGCGCTCCTGGCCGTCGCCCGCGACCTGTTTGACCGGCTCGCCGGTGACCGGGTCGGTCCAGATGCCGTAGGTGCCGGTGGAGAAGCCGTCCGCGCGGGCGGCACGCCGTAGGTACGCCTGGGACAGGGTCCGGGCCTCCTCGTGCACCGCCGGGGCGGTGTTGAGGTTGCGCGGCCACAGGTCGAACAGGTCCTTGTCGTAGTACCCGGGCGTGGCGCTGTACTCGTGCAGGTCGTAGACGACGTCGGGCTGTTCGTCGCGGAGCACGGCTGCCACGGCCCGTGCCTCGGCGGTTCGCAGGGCGAGGTGGTCGCGGTTGATGTCGACGCCGTCGGCGTTGACGCGGGTGTCGGCGGCCCGGCCGTCCGGGTTGGCGGTGGGCACCACGTAGAGGGTGGTGCGGTCCAGCAGCCGCCGGGTCGCCGGGTCCTTGGCGTAGGCGAGGTCGCGGACGGTGGTCAGACAGGCCTCCCGGCCCGCCGGTTCGTCGCCGTGCTGGCCGCACACCAGCAGGACCCGGTTCGCGGTGTGCCCGCCGCCGACGCGGACCAGTTGGAGCGGGCGGCCCCGGGTGGTGGTGCCGATGCGGGTGACCGAGACGCGGTCGCTGCCCCGGGCGACGGCCGCCAGGAAGTCCCGCTCCTCCGTCTCCCCGGTCCAGCGCGCCCCGGCGCTGGTCTCGAAGCCGGTACGGGGCGGGCTCGCGGTCGCCCGCGCCGGGACCGTCACCAGGGGCACGGCGAGCGCGGCCCCGGTGAGGCCGAGGAGGAGCGTACGGGCCCTCATCGCGCCCCCGGGACCGGGTGCGCCGGGCGCCGTACCGCGACCCCGGCCGGGTGCGGGGCCTTGGGCGCGACCGAGTGCG
Organism: Streptomyces sp. YS-3; assembly: GCF_045257485.1. Lineage (NCBI taxonomy): Bacteria > Bacillati > Actinomycetota > Actinomycetes > Kitasatosporales > Streptomycetaceae > Streptomyces > Streptomyces sp. YS-3. The sequence goes on from NZ_JBJHPC010000144.1 coordinate 1,154, forward strand.
GGGCGCCGGAGGTGGCCCGCCGGAACGCTCCCGTACCGCCGAGGAGCGGCAGCTTCGCCGAGGTGCGGGCGAGGTCGAGGGTGAGGGTGGGGCGGCTCGCGGGCGGGTCGATCAGATCCCGGTCGGTGCCCGCGACGATCAGCGCGAGGCGGTGGCCGGCCGGGACGACGTGGTCGGTGGCGTGCAGGTCGAGGGTGATGGTGTACGCCTTGCCCGGGGTCAGCGGCTGTCCGGTGCCGCCCGCGTAGTTGCCGAGGTCGGCCCAGCCACGGCTGAACACGGTGAGGTCGACGGCCTTGGTGTCGGCGCGGGTGACCTTGAAGCAGGCGCTGTCCCCGGCTGTGCTCTCGCCCCAGCAGGTGCGGTCGGTGCCGGTGAGGATGCCCTCGCCGTCGCCGCCGTAGTCGCGGATGGTGTCGGGGCCGAGGTCGACCAGGACCGCCGAGAGGTGGGCGCTGGTGGTGCTCGGGGTGGCGGTGACGGTCACCGTGGAGGAGCCGGAGAGCCGCAGGTCGGCGGCGAGCGGCCCGGTCACGAACCCGGCCTTCTCGGGGGTGGAGCGGTCCACGGCCGCCGCCCACCCGGCCTCGCCCAGCTGGGGGTCGTCGGTGAACGTCTCGGTCGCCCCGGCGGGCGCGGGTTTCAGGGCGAGGCCGCCGACGCCGGGCGCGGAGCCCGCCACCGGGCGCAGCACGGCGTCGCGGGTGCCGGCCGGGGGCCAGGTCCGGTCGGTGGACCACTGGTCGGGGTGGCGCTCGACGTCGGCCATCGGCTCATGCTCGATGCCGTTGTCGTAGCCGAGGAGGTAGTGGTCGAACCACTTGTGGAGGGTGGGGACCCAGTCGGCGCGGCGGTAGTCGAAGGGGTCGACGTGCCCGGTCTGGGAGAGCCAGATCTTGCGCTCGACGCCGTGCGCCGCCAGCGCGTCCCACCACTGGCCGAAGTTCTTGGGGCGGACGTTCAGGTCCTGCATGCCGTGCACCACGAACACGCTCGCCTTCACCCTGCCCGCGTCCGCCACGTAGTCGCGCGCGCTCCACAGCGGCGTCCAGTCGCCGGTGCGCGGGGCCCCGTCGACGAGCTTGCGCTGCACGGCGTCGCAGTGGGCCCGTGCCCCGGGGCTCTCGACGTACTGGGCGAGCCAGTCGGGCCCGGAGTCGTAGAGCGGGGCGCCCTGGGCGAAGTAGTAGTCGTACCAGGAGGAGATGGAGCTGATGGGGACGATGGTCTTCAGGCCCTCGACGCCGGTGGCGGCCACGCCGTTGGCTATCGTCCCGTCCCAGCTCTTGCCGATCATGCCGGTCCTGCCGTTGCTCCACCCCGCGCTCGCCCGCCGGTCACCGGTGCGGGTGGTGTACGCGCGGGCGCGGCCGTTCAGCCAGTCCACGACCGCCTTGGCGGACTGGATGTCGGAGGGGCCGCCGATGTCGGAGCAGCCGTCCGACCGATTGGTTCCGGCCAGGTCGACGCCGACGAAGGCGTAGCCGCGCGGTACGAAGTAGTTGTCGTAGAAGAGCGGCATCTGGACGACGTGGCCCTGGGCGTCGTACGTCTTGAGCTGGCTCTCGTTGCCGCGCCCGCAGCAGGAGTAGTACGGCGAGGCGTCCATGATGACCGGAACCCGGCGGCCCCGGCTCGCGGGCTCGCGGGGGCGGACGATGTCGACGGCGACCCGGTCGCTCCTGCCGTCGCCGTCCGCGTCGAGCCGGGTGTCCACCCAGACGGACTCGCGTATCGCGTTCTCGTACGAGTAGATGGGCGTGCTCTCCTCGGCGCGGGCCGCCTGGGCGCCCACCGGGGAGAGGAACAGGGCCGTCAGGGTGGCCGCGACCGTCACCACGAGCAGGCGCGCCCGACCGGGCGCCCGAAGCGATCTGAACCTGGTGCGGCTGGAGCGCGCAGGAATCGGCATGGAAGCGGACGGTACTCCCGTCAACTCCCGTGCAAAAGGGGGCGGGCACGGTCGGGAAGGGGTCCGGGGCGAGCAGGTCACCATGTCGGCGCAATGGCGATCGTGTGACAGCAGGGGCCATGGACATGACTTGCCGGGCATGCGCTGAATAGGGTCCCAAGAGATCGTTCACCCCGACGACTTGGAGCTCCCGTGCACCGCAGAATCCTCGCCCCGAGCGTGCTCGCCGCGTCGCTGCTGCTGGCGATCCCGGCATCGGCCACCGACTTCACTCCGGGCGCGCCGGGTATCGGTGACCCCTACTACCCGAGCAGCGGCAACGGCGGTTACGACGTTTCCCACTACGACCTGCGGCTGAAGTACCAGCCGGCGACCGACCTCCTGGAGGGCACGGCGACCCTCCTCGCCACCACCACCCAGGACCTCTCCCGCTTCAACCTGGACTTCGGGCTCGCGGTCAGCGAGGTGCGGGTGAACGGCACCCCGGCGAAGTACGCCCGGTCCGGCGCCCAGGAGCTGGAGATCACCCCGGCCGCGCCGCTGCCCCGGGGCAGGTCGGTCTCGGTGGTGGTGAAGTACGCGGGCAAGCCGTCCGAGCTGAGCATCGACGGGTACACCGCCTGGCATCGCACCCCGGACGGCGGCGTGGCGGCGCAGGAGCCCGACTCGGCCGTGTGGTGGTTCCCCTCCAACGACCACCCGCTGGACAAGGCCACCTACGACGTGTCGGTGCTGGTGCCGGACGGCACCCAGGCCATCAGCAACGGCACGCTCCAGTCGCAGAGTTCCAAGCTCGGCTGGACCCGCTACAACTGGCGCTCCAACAAGCCGCAGGCGACCTATCTGACGACGCTGGCGATCGGCAGGTTCGACATCACCAGCGACACCACCGCGGCCGGCCTGCCGGTGATCAACGCGTACAGCAAGGACCTCGGCGACAACGACGGCGCCGCGCGCGCCAGCGTCGAGCGCACCAAGGAGGTCGCCGAGTGGCTGAGCGGCGTCTTCGGGCCGTATCCGTTCGACTCGGTCGGCGGCTATGTGCCGAACGTGACCACCGGCTTCGCCCTGGAGACGCAGACCCGGCCGTACTACAGCCCCAAGCAGTTCGCGAGCGGCTCCAACGTCTCGGTCGTCGTCCATGAGCTGGCCCACCAGTGGTACGGCGACAGCGTCTCGGTGGACGGCTGGAAGGACATCTGGAACAACGAGGGCTTCGCCCGCTACGCCCAGTGGCTCTGGTCGGAGAAGGAGGGCGAGGGCACCGCGCAGGAGCTCGCGGACTACGTGTACGCGCAGCACCCGGCGGACGACCCGTTCTGGAAGGTCGCGCCGGGCGACCCGGGCCCGGAGAACCAGTTCGACCTGGCCGTCTACGACCGGGGCGCGCTCGCCATCCAGGCGCTGCGCAACGCGGTCGGCGACCAGAGCTTCTTCGCGCTCCTGAAGAGCTGGCCCACGGCCCACCGGTACGGCAACGCCAACGTGGGCGACTTCGTGCGGTACGCGGAGAAGATCACCGGCAAGCCGCTGGCCGGGCTCTTCGACACCTGGCTGTACCAGCCCTCGAAGCCCGCGGCCCCGGCTGCCAAGAAGGCCAGGGTGGCGGCCGGTGTGCCGCTCGCCCAGCCGAAGTCCTGGAAGAAGATCGCGGCGACGAACGGCCTCCACGACCACCGCTGAGCACTGCGCCGCACCCGACGGCGGTTCGGCCGCGCGGTTCCCCGCGTCCCTTCGGGGGCGCGGGGTCACCAGGCCCGGATCACGCGCCCTCGGCGGAACTCTCCGCGCCCCCTACGCTGTGCGTGGCACGACGCCACGGCCGCGCGCACGAGGAGCACCCGCCTTGATCGAGCAGCACCCGGGCCCCCGCCCCACGCTGGAAGCCGTCGCGGCGCGGGCCGGCGTCTCGCGGGCCACGGCCTCCCGGGTCGTCAACGGCGGGGCGGGCGTACGGCCGCCGCTCGCCGACAAGGTGCGCCGGGCCGTCGAGGAGCTGGGGTACGTGCCCAACCACGCGGCCAGGACCCTGGTCACCCGCCGCACCGGCGCCGTCGCCGTGATCATTCCCGAGCCGGAGATCCGGATCTTCTCCGACCCGTTCTTCTCCCAGCAGCTCCGGGGCATCAGCAGGGAACTCACCGCGCACGACACCCAGTTGGTGCTGCTCCTGGTGGAGGGTCCGGGCGACTACGGCCGGATCGAGCGCTTTCTCGCGGGCGGCCACGTCGACGGCGCGCTCGCCTTTTCGCTGCACACCGACGATCCGCTGCCCGCGATCGCCCGCAGGACAGGGATGCCGACGGTGTACGGGGGCCGCCCGGGCTGGCCGGTGGCGCCGGGCGAGGAGCCCGTCCCGTACGTGGACGCCGACAACCGGGGAGGCGCCCGGCAGGCCGTGCGCCATCTGCTCGCGCTGGGCCGCACCCGTATCGCGCACATCGCGGGGCCGCGCGACCAGACCTCGGCGACGGACCGGCTCGACGGGTTCCACGACGTGCTGCCCGGCGCCGGGCCGGTCGAGGAGGGCGCCTTCACGGCGGAGAGCGGGGCCCGGGCGATGGCCCGGCTCCTGGAGCGGCGCCCGGACCTGGACGCGGTGTTCGCCGCCAACGACCTGATGGCCTCGGGTGCGCTGCGGGTACTGCGCGAGCGGGGACGCCGGGTGCCCGAGGACGTGGCCCTGGTGGGATTCGACGATCTGCGCGGCGTCGCCGAGACCACCGACCCGCCGCTGACCACGGTCCGCCAGGACATCGAGGGGATGGGCCGGCTGATGGCCCGGCTGCTGCTGCGCGGCCCGGACGAGGCGGCAGGTGGCGCCCCGGCGACGATCGTCACCGGGACGTCGCTGGTCAGACGGGCGTCGGCCTGAGCCGTCGCGGCCGGGCGCCGGTGGCCCGCGAGCGCGCCCTCGCCTCCCGGGCCAGGGGCAGATAGCGCAGCCGCTCGGGCAGTACGGGTACGACGGCCCGCACCACGCGCCCGAACCGGCGCAGCCCGCGCTCCTGCGCGTCGGTCCACTCCAGGCCCAGCGCCGCGCGGGCGTCCGGCGGCAGGAACCCGATCGTCACGAATCGCCTAAAGCGCGCGATACGGGGCAGGAGCACCGGCCAGAGAAGCCGGAGCAGCAGCCGGACGGGGAGCGGGCCGCGGTCGGGGGCGGGGACCTTCGCGTCGACGGCTATGAGCTCCTCGACGACCGTGTTGGTGGCTATCTCGTCGGCCAGCACCTTGCGGTAGTACGGCCAGAACTCCTCGATGGTCTGCGGCATGTCCCGGTCGTGGATGCCCAGGACGCGTCCGACCTGCAGCCACTCCGCGTACATCCGACGCTCCTGGGCCTCGGTGAGGGGGCGGTTCAGATACTTCTGGGAGTGGGCGAAGACGGGGTAGCCGGTGGCGTGCACCCAGGCGTAGTTGGCGGGGGTCAGGGCGTGGTAGCCGCGGCCCCGGGCGTCGGTGCCCCGGATGGTCCGGTGCAGCCGGCGCAGCCGCCGCCCCTCCTCGACGGCCGCCTCGCCGCCGTACACCCACAGCTGGAGGGAGCGCAGGGACCGCTCGCCACGCCCCCAGGGGTCGGTGCGGAACACGGAGTGCTCGTCGACCCCGGCGCCCACGGCCGGGTGCGCTACCTGGAGGGTGAGGGCAGAGGGCAGGGTCAGCAGCATCCGCACGTCGCCGGCGAGGCTCCACAGGACACCGCCGGGCGGAGGCGGGGCGGGGTCGGACGGCGTACGGCTCTCGATCATGTATCCAGGATTACCAGATGACAGATCACATAATTTCCCATCTGTCACCGGGGCGACCGGGGGCCACGGTGCAAACGGGAGCCGGAGGGCGCCGGAGCATGATCGTCCACACGTTCCGGCCCCGGAAAGAAAGGCGCCACCAGACGGTTACCCCGAAGTAACCGCGGCTGGTTTGATGTGCGCGCCAGTCCAACCCCCACCCCACCCACGGGAGTTCCAGTGCCGCACTCCGCGCTCCGCCATGCCCCCGGCGCGGCCCTCGCCGCCGCGCTCACCGCCGCCACGCTGGCCGCCACCGCCCCGTCGGCGTCGGCCGCCGCCGCGGACGTGCCCCGGCTGAAGGTGCTCACCTACAACACCTTCCTGATGAGCACCGCCCTCTACCCGAACTGGGGCCAGGAGCACCGGGCCCAGGCGATACCGGCCGCGCCCTTCTTCCAGGGCAACGACGTGGTGGTCCTCCAGGAGGCGTTCGACAACTCCGCCTCGGACGCGCTGAAGCGGACGGCCGCCGCCCAGTACCCGTACCAGACCCCGGTGGTCGGCCGGAGCAAGGACGGCTGGGACGCGACGAGCGGCTCCTACTCCTCGACCACCCCCGAGGACGGGGGCGTCACCGTGCTCAGCAAGTGGCCGATCCTGCGCAAGGAGCAGGTGATCTTCAAGGACGCCTGCGGTGCGGACTGGTGGTCCAACAAGGGCATCGCCTACGTCGTGCTGAACGTCAACGGCGCCAAGGTGCACGTCGTCGGCACCCATCTGCAGTCCACGGACTCCGGGTGCGGGGCGGGCGAGGCGGCCAGGGACCGGTCGCTCCAGCTCAAGGCGGTCAAGGCGTTCCTCGACGCCAAGAACATCCCGGCCGGCGAGGAGGTCATGCTCGCCGGGGACCTCAACGTGGACTCGCACGGCTCCGAGTACGCCTCGATGCTCGCCGACGGCGGACTGGCCGCGGCGGACTCGCGCACCGGCCACCCGTACTCGTTCGACACCGTGGACAACTCGATCGCCGCCTACCGCTACCCCGGCGAGCCGCGCGAGGACCTGGACCACGTCCTGCACTACCAGGGGCACGCCCGTCCCTCCGGCTGGAACAACACCGTGGTCAAGGCCGCGTCGGCGCCCTGGACGGTGAGCAGCTGGGGCAAGAGCTACACCTACACCGACCTCTCCGACCACTACCCGCTGGTCGCGGGCGGCTGAGCCGCCGGGCGGGCCTTCCCGGGCGGGTGACAACAGTGGTGAGACAGCAATACTGTTGCATCGCTACCGCGCACCCGGGGAAACGAGGCACCGCATGGCGACGGAGACCGAGGAGCCGACCCTGACGGTCGACGAACTGGCCGCGCGGGCGGGGGTCACCGTACGCACCATCCGTTTCTACAGCACCCGCGGACTCCTGCCGCCCCCCGCGATCGGACCCCGGCGCGTCGGCCACTACGGCCCGGCGCATCTGTCCCGGCTCGCGCTGATCGAGGAGTTGCAGCACCACGGGATGACGCTGGCCGCGATCGAACGGTATCTGGAGCAGTTGCCGCCCGGCCTCAGCGCGCACGACCTGGCCATCCACCGGGCCGTGGTCGCCTCCTGGGCGCCGGACGCGGCCGAGGAGACGACCCGGGCCGAGCTGGAGCGCCGGGCCGGGCGGGCGCTGTCCGACAACGACCTCGACCGGCTGGCCGCGATGAGCGTCCTGGAGCGGACCGAGGGGAGGAGCGACGCGTTCCTGGTCGACCCCGCTCTGCTGGCGCTGGGGGTGCAGCTCCTGGACGTACCGATCGCACACGAGACGATCCTCGCGGCCCGGACCGTGCTCCTGGAGCACACCCGCTCGGCCGCGCACGAGCTGACGCGGCTGTTCCGGGACGAGGTGTGGAACCCCTACCGGGAGCGGGAGTCGGACCCCGACCATGTGGCGGCGATGCGGTCGCTGTCCGCCCATATGCAGCCGATGGTGGTGCAGGCGCTGGTCACCGCCTTCCAGCGCTCGCTGAAGGAGGAGCTGCGGGCGGCGTTCCGCGCGGAGGACGAAGCGGGGTGACGGGCAGGGGATCCGCTCCCCCGCCCGTCGCCCCCCACATGTCGGTCCTCACGCGTCGGTCCTACGCGTCGGTGAACTTCTCGCCCTTCTCCGCCTTCTCCACCAGCAGCGCGGGCGGCAGGAACCGGTCGCCGTAGCGCTCGGCCAGCTCGCGGGCGCGGGCCACGAAGCCCGGCAGACCGGTCCCTCCCCGGGCGCCGCCGTCGTAGCCGTTGATGTACTGGATCACGCCGCCCGTCCAGGCCGGGAAGCCGATGCCCATGATGGAGCCGATGTTGGCGTCGGCGACCGAGGTGAGGACGCCCTCCTCGAAGAGCCGCACGGTGTCCAGCGACTCCGCGAAGAGCATCCGCTCCTTCATGTCCTCGAAGGGGATGTGCGCGCCCGGCTTGCCGAAGTGCTCGCGCAGCCCCGGCCAGAGCCGTACGCGCCTGCCGTCGCCGTCGTACTCGTAGAAGCCCGCGCCGCCGCTGCGGCCGGTGCGGCCGAACTCGTCGACCATGCGGTCGATGACCGCGTCCGCCGGGTGGCCGGGCCAGACGCCGCCGGCCTCCTCGACCGCCCGCCGCGTCTCGTCGCGGATCTTGCGGGGCAGGGTGAGGGTCAGCTCGTCCATGAGCGAGAGCACCTTGGCGGGGTAGCCCGCCTGGCCGGCCGCCTGCTCGATGGAGGCGGGCTCGACGCCCTCGCCGAGCATCGCCACGCCCTCGTTGATGAACTGGCCGATGACCCGCGAGGTGAAGAAGCCGCGCGAGTCGTTGACCACGATCGGGGTCTTGTTGATCTGGCGGACCAGGTCGAAGGCGCGGGCCAGGGCCTCGTCGCCGGTGCGCTCGCCCCGGATGATCTCGACCAGGGGCATCTTGTCGACGGGCGAGAAGAAGTGCAGCCCGATGAAGTCGGCCTGGCGCGTCACGCCCTCGGCGAGGCCGGTGATCGGCAGGGTCGAGGTGTTGGAGCAGAGCAGCGCGTCCGGCTCGACGATGTCCTGGATCTCCTGGAACACCTTGTGCTTGAGCTCGGTGTTCTCGAAGACCGCCTCGATCACCGCGTCGCAGCCCGCCAGGTCCCGCGCGGTGGCGGTCGGGGTGATGCGGGCGAGGAGTTCGTCGCGCCTGGCCTCGGTGGTGCGGCCCCGCGAGAGCGCCTTGGCGAGGAGCTTCTCCGAGTACGCCTTGCCCTCCCGGGCGGCGTCGAGCGAGACGTCCTTGAGGACGACCTCGATACCGGCGCGGGCGCAGGAGTAGGCGATGCCCGCGCCCATCATGCCGGCGCCGAGGACAGCGACCTTGCGGACCGGGCGCGAGGGGATGCCCTGGGGGCGGTTGGCCCCGGAGTTGACCGCCTGGAGGTCGAAGAAGAACGCCTGGATCATGTTCTTCGCGGTCTGCCCGGTGACCAGCTCGGTGAAGTAGCGGGCCTCGATGGTCTGGGCGGTCTCGAAGTCGACCTGGGAGCCCTCGACGGCGGCGGCGAGGATGTTGCGCGGCGCCGGGTAGGGGGCGCCGTTGAGCTGCTTCTTGAGGTTGGCCGGGAAGGCCGGGAGGTTGGCGGCGAACTTCGGGTTCGACGGGGTGCCGCCCGGGATGCGGTAGCCGGGTGCGTCCCAGGGCTGCTGCGACTCGGGGTGGGCGTCGATGAAGGCGCGGGCCTTGGCGAGCATCTCCTCGGGCGTGGCGGCGACCTCGTGCACCAGGCCGTTCTCCAGCGCGCGGCGCGGGGAGTACTGGGTGCCCTGGAGCAGCACCTTCAGCAGCGCGTCCGCGATGCCCATCAGCCGTACGGTACGGGTCACGCCGCCGCCCGCCGGGAGCAGGCCCAGGGTGACCTCGGGCAGACCGATCTTGGAGCCGGGGGCGTCGAGGGCGATCCGGTGGTGGCTGGCGAGGGCGATCTCGTAACCGCCGCCGAGCGCGGCGCCGTTGATGGCGGCGACGACCGGCTTGCCCAGGGTCTCGATGCGGCGCAGCGAGTTCTTGATCGCCATACCGGTGTCGAACGCCTGCCGGGCGTTCTCGGGGCCGACCTGGATCATGTCCTTGAGGTCGCCGCCCGCGAAGAACGTCTTCTTGGCGGAGGTGTAGATGATGCCCCGGATGGAGTCCTTCTCGGCCTCGGCGCGCTCCGCGACGGCCGCGATGGAGTCCTTGAAGGCCCGGTTCATCGTGTTGGCGGACTGGTCGGGATCGTCCAGGACGAGGGTGACGACGCCGGTCTCGTCCTGTTCCCAGCGGATGGTGGTACTCGTCGACATGACTGCCATGTGATGGTGCTCCGTAACGGGATTGGCCGGGAAGAGGACGGTCAGAGACGCTCGACGACGGTGGCGATGCCCATGCCGCCGCCCACGCAGAGCGTGGCGAGGCCGTAGCGCCGGTCGCGGCGCTCCAGTTCGTCGACGAGGGTGCCGAGGATCATCGCGCCGGTGGCGCCCAGCGGGTGGCCCATGGCGATGGCGCCGCCATTGACATTGATCTTGTCGAGCGGGAGGCCCATGTCCCGGGCGAAGCGCAGCACCACGCCGGCGAACGCCTCGTTGATCTCCACGAGGTCGATGTCGTCGATGGTGAGCCCGGCCTTGGCGAGCGCCTTGCGGGTGGCGGGGGCGGGACCGGTGAGCATGATCGTGGGCTCGGAGCCGGAGACGGCCGCGGAGACGATCCGGGCGCGCGGGGTCATGCCGTAGCGCTCGCCGACCTCGCGGGAGCCGATGGCGACCAGGGCGGCGCCGTCGACGATGCCGGAGGAGTTGCCCGCGTGGTGGACGTGGTCGATCTTCTCCACCCAGTGGTACTTCTGGAGCGCCACCGCGTCGAAGCCGCCCATCTCGCCGATGGCGGCGAACGAGGGCTTCAGGGCGGCGAGCGAGTCGGCCGTGGTGCCGGGGCGCATGTGCTCGTCGTGGTCGAGGACGACGAGGCCGCTGCGGTCCTTGACGGGGACCACGGACCGGGCGAACCGCCCGTCCTTCCAGGCCTCGGCGGCCCGCTCCTGGGAGAGCGCCGCGTACTCGTCGACGTCACGGCGGGTGAAGCCCTCGACGGTGGCGATGAGGTCGGCGCCGATGCCCTGGGGGGCGAAGTTGGTGTCGAAGTTGGTCATCGGGTCGGCGAACCAGGCGCCGCCGTCCGAGGCCATCGGCACCCGCGACATCGACTCGACGCCGCCCGCGAGCACCAGGTCCTCCCAGCCCGAGCGGACCTTGGCGGCGGCCATGTTGACCGCTTCCAGACCCGAGGCGCAGAAGCGGTTCTCCTGGACTCCGGCGACGGTGTCCGGCAGCCCGGCGGCGATCGCCGCGATCCGGGCGATGTCGGAGCCCTGGTCGCCGACCGGGCCGACCACGCCGAGGACGATGTCGTCGATCGCCGCCGGGTCGAGGCCGGGGAAGCGCCCGCGGATCTCGTGGATCAGTCCGACGACCAGGTCGATCGGCTTGGTGCCGTGCAGGGAGCCGTTGGCCTTGCCCCGCCCGCGCGGCGTGCGGATCGCGTCGTACACATACGCTTCGGTGCTCACGGAAAAGCCTTTCAGAGGGTTAGCCGAGCAGGGAACGACCGATGATCTCCTTCATGATCTCGGTCGTCCCGCCGTAGATGGTCTGGATGCGTCCGTCCGTGAAAGCCCTGGCGACGCGGTACTCGCTCATATAGCCGTAGCCGCCGTGCAGTTGCAGACAGCGGTCGGCGGTGCGCTTCTGGAGCTCGGTGGCCCACCACTTGGCCATCGAGGCGTGCACGGCGTCCAGCTCCCCGTTCGAGTGATCCTCGATGCAGCGGTCGAGGAAGGCGCGGGTGACGGCGCACTCGGTGGCCAGCTCCGCGATCTCGAAGCGGATGTGCTGCTTGGTGGCGAGCGGGCGCCCGAAGGCCTCGCGCTCCTTCACGTACTGGGTGGTGATCTCCAGGAGGTGTTCGGCGGCGGCGATCCCGGCGACGGCGATGGCCATGCGTTCCTGCGCCAGATTGGTCATGAGGTGGACGAAGGCGCCGTTGAGCTCCCCGAGGAGGTTGTCCTTGGGGACCCGTACGTCGTGGAAGAACAGCTCGGCGGTGTCCTGGGACTTCTGACCGATCTTGTCGAGGTTGCGGCCACGCTCGAAGCCCGCCATGCCCCGCTCCACGACGAGCAGGGACAGACCGTGGGCGCCGCCCTCGGGCGTCGTCCTGGCGACGACGATCACCAGGTCCGCGAGGATGCCGTTGGAGATGAACGTCTTGGAGCCGTTCAGCAGCCAGTGGTCGCCCCTGTCCTCGGCGCGGGTGGCGATGCCCTGGAGGTCGGACCCGGCGCCCGGCTCGGTCATGGCGATCGCCGTGATCAGCGAGCCGTCGCAGAAGCCCGGCAGCCAGCGCCGCTTCTGCTCCTCGGTGGCCAGCCCGGTCAGATACGGCCCGATGATGTCGTTGTGCAGCCCGATCGCCAGGCCCGGGACGCCCGCGCGGGTGAACTCCTCGGAGAGGACGGCGCTGTAGCGGAAGTCGGCGGTGCCGCCGCCCCCGTACTCCTCGTCCACGGCGAGCCCGAGCAGGCCCTGGCGTCCGGCGGCCAGCCAGGCCTCGCGCGCGACGATGCCGCCCTTCTCCCACTGCTCGTAGTGCGGCAGGACCTCCTTGGCGAGGAAGGCGCGGACGGTCTCGCGGAAGGCGTCGTGCTCGGCGGTGAAGATCTGCCGCTTCAACGGTCGTTCTCCTTGGTGGGCTCGGCGTCTGCGGCCTCGGCGAGCTCCGGCACACCCCAGTCGCGGGCG
>NZ_JBJHPC010000145.1:0-13562 GCF_045257485.1 Streptomyces sp. YS-3
CACCGAGCACACCGTGCTCCTGCGGCAGAACATGTCCGTGCACTTCGAGGCGCCGTTCCTCTTCCTCCTCTTCGGCAACGAACGTGCCCTGCTCCTCGACACCGGGGCCAGCCCGGACCCGGCCCACTTCCCGCTGCGGGCCACCGTGGACGCCCTGATCGAGGCGTGGCTGGCCCGCCACCCCCGTACCGGGTACGAGCTGCTGGTCGCCCACACCCACGGCCACGGCGACCACATCGCCGCCGACGCGCAGTTCGCGGACCGGCCCGGTACCACCGTCGTCCCGCCCGGCCTCGACGAAGTGACCCGCCACTTCGGCTTCACCGACTGGCCGCACCGCACCGCCGAGCTCGACCTCGGCGGCAGAGTGCTCGACCTGGTGCCGGGACCTGGCCACCAGTCGGCCGCGGTCGTCTTCTACGACCGGTACACCGGCCTCCTGCTGACCGGTGACTCGCTGTACCCGGGCCGGCTGTACGTCGACGACGCCGCCGCGTACGCCGAGACCGCCGACCGGTTGATCGACTTCTGCGCCACCCGGCCGGTCAGCCATGTCCTGGGCTGCCACATCGAGATGACCACCACCCCGGATGAGGACTACCCGCGCGGCACCACCCACCAGCCGGACGAGCCACCGCTCCAGCTCACCGTCGCGCATCTGCACACCCTGCGCCGTGCGCTCGCCGAGACCCGAGGCCGTACGGGCGCGCACCCGTACGGGGACTTCGTCCTCGTGCACCGGGGGTAGCGGCCGTCAGGAACGGGGGCCGGCGCGATCGTAGCGGCCACGGTCGCGCCCGCCCGCGCCCGCACCTCAAGGCCTCGCACCCGTTCCCGCACCCGTGCCCGCGCTCGTGGGGGCCGTCGTGGTCGGTGGCGAGCTGGTCGGCCCCAGGCGGTGAAGACGCGGACGCGTTTCCGCAGCGGCCGTCGAAGGACAGCCCGCCGCGGGCATGCAGGTGTCTTTCGCGTACCAGTACAGGGTGCGGGTGAACAGCTGCCCGCGCTCTCCGAGTTCCTCGACACGACGAGGGACCGCGCGACCTCCTCACGGTGGCGGTGGTCTCCGTGATGGTCGGCTCGGGCAGGGGATTGGGGGTTTTCCCCAGCGTGGGCGGGACTGTGGCCGCGTAAAGTCGCAGTGACTGATCATCGACCCAGCTCGTTCCAGACGGGGGAACCTCATGCGACGTCGGCAGACGCGTCTCCTTGCAGCAGTGACTTTCGCCGCTCTCACCACCGGAGGGCTCTCCGCGTGTTCGACCCTCGGCGAGAAGAAGACCTTCGAGGACGATGCCAAAGTGCACCAGAAGATCTCCGCGATCCGTCTCGACACCGGAAACGGCGGGGTGAAGGTGGACGCCTCGGCCGGCGTTTCAGCGCCCTCCGTGCACCGGAAGGTCAACTACCGTGGTGACCGGCCAAGTGGTACCTCGTTCAGTGTCGAGAACGGCGTCCTGACGCTCTCCGGTTGCGGTAAGCACTGCGGTGTCGACTACATCGTCAAGGTGCCCGCCGGTCTTCCGGTGACGGGAGGCACATCCAACGGCAGTGTCACCCTGACCGATGTCGGCAGGGTCGATGTGCATACGAGCAACGGCGAGCTCGTGGTGAACAAGACGACGGGCCCGGTGAAGTTGCGTACGTCCAACGGTGACGTGGACGTCAAGGGTGCCAAGGGCGGTGGCATCGACACGCAGACGTCGAACGGCGAGGTGACGATCCAGACGGACACCCCGCAGAACATCAGGGCCCGCACGTCCAGCGGCAGCCTCACGGTCACGGCCCCGCCCGCCAGTTACCAGATCTCGGCGAACGACTCCCACGGCGACAAGCGGGTGGCGTTCAGGAACGACCCGTCGGGCAAGTACCGCTTGGATCTGTCGACATCGAACGGTGACTTGACTGTGGAGTCGGCAGGTCAGTGACGTTCTTCAGCGAGGCCACTGATCACAGTCTCGCGGCCGTCGCTCACACCGCGACGCGGCGGTGCACGACCGAGGAGTTCCTCCCCATGATCAAAAGTCCCATGTCCATGTCCAGGAAGAAGCTCGCCCTGTCCGGTGCCGTCGGCGCCGACGAATTCGTCTACTCCGACAAACTGCTGCGCGACGGCAAGCAGATAGGCGAGGACGGCAGCTCCTGCCAGGTGACCAAGGTGGACGGAGCGAGGACGACCACCAACTGCGTGCTGTCGCTGCGACTGCCGGACGGGCAGCTCACCGCGCAGTCCCTGTGGACCGAGGGCTCTGACACGGTCCGGATGGCCGTGACCGGCGGCACCGGGGCCTACCGAGGCGCCTCGGGCGAACTGACCTGCAACAACATCCAGACCCCGCACGAGACGTACCACATCGTCCTGGACCGGTGACCGGCCACCGCCGCTCCCTCACGGCGTGGGCGTCAGCTCTCGTACCGTGGCGCGTAGGTGGTCTTCTCGCGGGGACTGGCCATGTCGAGGAGCAGCATCGCGTCGTGGTCGGGGGTGCCGGGCATCGCCTGGTAGGTGACGAGGCGCTGGCCGTCCGTACGGAAGATCGCCATCACCTCGAAGTGCAGACACATCGGACCGACCTCCGGGTGCTCGAAGTGCTTCTCGCCACCGCTGCGCGCCTGCACGTCGTACCGCTCCCACAGCCGGGCGAACTCCGGGCTCTTGACGACCAGTTCGCCCACCAGCTGGGCCAGGGCCGGCATGTCCGGGTCGGCGCCCGCCATCGCCCGCAGGTGGGCAGCGCTGTGTGCCGCCATCCGATCCCAGTCGCGGTACAGCTTGCGGCCCATGGGGTGCAGGAACATGTAACGGGTGATGTTGCGCTGCTCCGGCGGCCAGTCGGTGATGCCGGGGAAGAGGCGCAGACCGGGCCGGTTGGCGGCCAGCAGGCCGTTGACGCTGCTGACCACGTACGCCGGCGAGGGGCGCAGGGTCTCCAGCATGACGCGGACCGACTCCCGCACGGTGTGCGCCGGGTCGGGGGAGGCCGCGGGGGCCTGGCCCGCGGCGAGCGCCACCAGCTCGTGCAGGCGTTGCAGCGCGTCGGCGGGCAACCGCAGGGCCTCACCGAGCGCGGCGACGACCGCGGGCGAGGGCCGGGTCTCGCGCCCGCGCTCCAGCCGCGTGTAGTAGTCGACGCTGACCCCGGCCAGCGTCGCCAGCTCCTCACGGCGCAGCCCCGGGATACGGCGGATGCCGGTGCCCGGCGGGAGACCCACGTCCTGCGGACGGATGCGCCCGCGCCGGGCGCGCAGGAATCGCCCTAACTCCGTGCCTTCACTCATCGGCCCATTGTCGCAAAGGTCGTCGCGGGCAGGGGGCCCTGTTAGGGCCAGGAACACCGTTCCCCCGCATGGTCCGGTCTGCCGGAAGCCACGCGTTCCGGGAAGGCTGGTGGCGACCGCCACGATCCCGCTTTCCGATTTTTCCGCCGCCGAGTCCCTGTCCGGCAGGGACGGCACAGTGAGGAGGAGTACACGATGAGCGTCACACGATCCGGGGCAGGCACGTGGCAGAAGCCCGGCGCGGAGGCCCCGGACGGGCCAGGGCCGGCCGGTTCCGCGACCGCGGTCCTGGCCGCCGCCGTCCTCGGCTTCTTCGTGATCACTCTCGACGTCTCCGGCGTCAATGTCGCGTTGCCCGCCGTGGGGGACGACCTGGGGGGTTCCCTCTCGGGGCTGCAGTGGGTGGCCGACAGCTACACGCTGATGTTCGCGGCGCTGATGCTCTCGGCGGGCGCGCTCTCGGACGCGATCGGCGCCCGGCGCGCCTACGGCTGGGGTCTCGCCGTTTTCACCGTCGCTTCGCTCGCCTGTGGCGTGGTGCCGACGTTGGGGGCGCTGACGGCGGCCCGGGTGGTGCAGGGGAGTGCGGCAGCCGTGATGGTGCCCGCCTCGCTGGCGCTGATCCGGCAGGCGTTCCCCGACCCGCAGGCGCGCGCCCGGGGGATCGCGCTGTGGACGGTGGGCGGCGCCGTCGCCATCGCCGCGGGACCCGTCCTGGGCGGGCTGCTCACCACGCAGTGGAGCTGGCGCGCGGTGTTCTTCCTCAACGTGCCCGCCGGTCTGGTCGCCTTCCTGATGCTGCTGCGGGCCGGGCCCTCCCCGCGCCGCCCCACCGTCTTCGACCCGCCGGGGCAGCTCACGGCGGTGCTGGCGCTGGCCGGACTGACCTTCGCCGTGATCGAGGGCGGCCACCACGGATTCACCGCCACGGTCCTGGCGGCGGCCGGGGTCGCCGTGCTCGCCGGTGCCGGGTTCGTGGCCGTCGAGGCGCGGCGGCGCTCGCCCATGCTGCCTCTGGGGCTCTTCCGGCAGCGAGGTGTCAGCGTGCCGGTCGTCGTGGGCTTCGCCTGCAACGCCGCCTTCTACGGCGGAGTGTTCGTGCTGAGCCTGTTCTTCCAGGAGCAGCGCGGGCAGTCGGCGTTCTCGGCCGGGCTCATGTTCGTCCCGATGGCGGTGATCACCGCCAACTTCAACTACCTCTCACCGAGGGCGGTGTCCCGCTTCGGGCTGCGCGCGGTGGTCGTCGCCGGACTGCTGGTCGGGATGGCCGGTTGCTGCGGGCTCGCCGCCGTCGGCGCCGGCACGCCGTGGTGGCTGATCGCCCTGCCGATGATCCCGCTAGGTATCGGCGGCGCCCTCGCCATGCCGGCGCTGACCTCTCTGATGCTCGACAGCGTCCCCGCCGAGCGGGCGGGCACGGCGGCGGCATTGCTCAACACCAGCCGCCAGATGGGCGGGGCGCTCAGCATCGCAGTCTTCGGCGCGCTCCTCGCGCGCGACTTCGCGCCGGGCATGCGCGAGAGCCTGCTGCTGGCCGCCGCACTGCTGGCGGTCAACGCCGTGGGCGCGGCTGCGCTGCTGCGACGGCGTGCGGAGGACGCGGCCTGAGGGGGCGTGCCCGTTGTCCTGCGGCGCGCTGCCACAGCGCGCCGCAGGACAACGGGCACGCTTGTCTTCACCTGGCGCCTTACGCCTTGCTGCGACGGCCTCGCAACAAACTGCAGCACAACTTGCTGCACCGCGTGGCCGTGGCGGACCGCCCGCGGCGCAAGGCAGGCTGCTTGTCGTGGGTCCGGGCCCGGGCGGCTCGGCGTGAAGACCGACGCGGGACACCGTCCCTTCCGGCTCCTCCCTTCGCGACCCCGCACGGCCGGCTCCTGCCCCGCCCATGCTTACCGCGCGGGTGAGGGCGGGCCGCCCGATACTGGAGGAGCCGTACGTCGCGGAGGTGTTCGCCAGGTCGTCGACCGAGGGGTGCGCAGAGGCGAGTTGGACCCGGGGACGTCGCCCATCACCGTCGGCAACATGCTGCGTGACGTCTACCTCGGAGCGCTCTACCGATGGGCCAGTCGCCCCCCGGAGGAAGCCGACTCGCTGGCCGAAGAGCTCCAGCAGATCCTGCGACTGGTTCTGAGGGGGATGACCAGCACGAAGGTGCCCTGATGCCGGCCACACCAACGTCGGCCGCCGCCGGGGCGCCGGTTGCGGCTATGCCCTGGGACGGTCCCAAGTCCCCAGTCGCGGCAGCGATGGCCTGATGGGCGGGCAGTCAGCGGCTTGGGAGAAAGCGTGGAAGCCCGAACCAGGGCAGCATGCTGTTGTCGAATCGGGTCATGGCGCTGACGCGGTGGTCGGCGAGGGTGAGGACGTAGAGGCCGGTCCCGTGGCTGATGCCATTGGGGGTGCGCAGATACGCACCGAACGCCGGCTGGCCGTTGGCCCGCGTCGGTACCAGGTCGTACCTCCGGCCGGCACGGAAGACGGCGGCGCAGAAGCGGACGGCGGGGCCTCTGCCCTCGTACTCGAACGGCACGGGCGGCATCGAGATGAAGACGTCGTCGGTGAGAAGATCCACCAGCGCGTCGAGATCGGCGGACTCCCACGCGCGGACGAACCTCGCCACGAGCGCGTCCTCGGCGGCTGAGCCAGGAGCTGGAGGGCACTGGGCGGCCGGCGTCTGTCGGCGCCGCAGAGCGGCGCGGGCTCGTTTGAGCGCGCTGTTTACCGACCCAACGGTCGAGTCGAGCATGTCGGCCACCTCGGCGGCACGAAATTCGAGGACGTCACGCAGGACGAGCACGGCGAGTTGGCGGGGCGGCAGCAGTTGCAAAGCGGTGACGAACGCCAGGGAGATCGACTCGGACTGCTCGTAGCGGGCTTCCGGCCCGAGCGGCGCGTCGGTCACGGCTCGCAGCAGGCTGTCGGGATACGGCTGCAGCCAGATGACCTCGCCGAGCCGGGTCGGCTCTGGCGGTTCGACGTGGGGTACGTTCCACTCCTTGGCCCGGCGCCGAGTTGCCGAGCGACGCGCGTTGAGGCACCGGTTGGTGGCGATGCGGTACAGCCAGGTACGCATCGAGGCGCGTTGCTCGAACCCTTCGATGCCCTGCCAGGCTGCCAGTAGCGTGTCCTGCAGGGCATCCTCGGCGTCCTGCAACGATCCGAGCATTCGGTAGCAGTGCACCTGCAATTCCGCGCGATATGGCTGGACCAATGCGCGGAACGCGTCACTGTCACCGGCTCGCGCCCGCGACATCAGATCGCCCTTTGCCATCCCCGCGTCACCCTCTCCCTCACCACGTAGCACGTCCGTCGGGTATGGACACCGGCCGAACGGCGAACTGGGCGGTCGGTGCGCGCCCAGTTCTGCCGATGCCCCGGTGTCTACATCGGTGGCAGTCCGACCGTCCGAACACGGGAGCAACCTCATGGGAACGATCGTCGTCTTCGAGAACGTCTCGCTCGACGGAGTCACTCAGGACCCGACCGGCGCGGAGGGCTTCAGCCGCCACGACTGGCGCGTCGGGCTCACCCCGACCGACCGCGCAGCATGGGACAAGCTCATCCTCGACGACGCGCTGGGCGCGCAGGCCCTGCTGCTGGGGCGACGCACCTACGAGTTCTTCGCCGCACGGTACCCTTCCCGCACCGGCCAACTGGCGGACAGCATGAACAGCTTGCCGAAATACATTGCCTCCACCACGCTCACTGATCCGGCCTGGAACAACTCGACGGTGCTCGATGGCGACGTCGTGGACGAGGTGGGGAAACTGAAACTTACGTTCAACGGCGAGATCCGCGTCTACGGCAGCTCCCAGCTCGTGCACACCCTGATCCAGCACGACCTCGTCGATGAGCTGCGGCTGGCGATCTTCCCGCTCGTGAAGGGCGACGGCAACCGCCTCTTCGACCAGATCGGCACCCCAAAACACCTGCACCGTGTCGCTACCCGCAATGTCGGTGACAGCCTTGTTTACCTCAGCTACCAGACGTGACAGGCCCGTTGAGGGATTGTGGCGGCCTCTGAGCGCTCGGCCGCCACGGCGGGAGTCTGGCTGATCGGCGGAAATCCCGGGCTGGGTCAGGGACTTCGCTGTCGTTACGACCGTTCTCTCATCCTCCCCTGCCAGCATGTCCGTCGGGTGCGCCGGACCTGGGAACGAACGCGGGGTCGACGCAGCGTTGAGCGCTCCAGGACAAAGCCGCCTGGCGCGGACTAGAAAATGATCCGCGGGCTCTGTACGTTCATGTAGTACTGACGCCCGGAGCCGAAATCCGCCCAGAAGCCGACCTGCACAAGTACCCGGCCCCAGGTCTTGCGGAGGTCTATCGAGGTGAGGTTGAAGTAGTGGTTCCCGGAATTACCGGGGACCCACTGACCGGTCTGCCTGTCGACACACCCGAAGTCGTACAGCCATTTTTTGTTCCCGTGAGAAAGCAGAGGCTGCTCCGGCCTCAAGCGGAACAGGTTGTTGCCGGACCGGCACCAGCGCTGTCGGCGCTCTGGGTAGGGCTCATTCGCTCGTCCAATGCAGTTTGGCGAACTCGTCAGCGAGCATGCCCATTATGACGAGATCGTGGTGCTGACCGGCGAAGAACACCTGGTCGCGGAGGCGTCCCTCTTCTATGAAACCCAACCGGCGCTGAAGCGCCAGCGACGGCTCGTTGTGCGCCAAGATCCGTGCTCCGCACTTGTGGAAGCGCCGCTCTGCAAACATGAAGCGCAGCAGCATCACCACGGCTTCTGCCGCGTAGCCTTTGCGCCGATGACCAGCGCCCAGCGTTACGCCGTACTCGAACCAGCCCGCACGCGGATCAGCATGGTGCGAGCCGATGGCGCCGACTATCTTCCCCGTGGCGACGGCTTCGATGGCCAACTGGAAGCAGTCCCCGTCGGATTTGGCAGCGGACTGTTCCGTCGCCCAGGTGCGAAAACTCTCGGCGGAACGGGGTGGGTTGAGCAGGTCTCCCAACCCCTCCTCGTCCTCGGCGAAGCGCATGAACGCGTTCCAGTCGTCGGGCTCGATACCGCGCAGGCGTACCCGTTTGCCAGTCCAGAACGATGTCATCCCCTATTTGATCACGTTGCAGTGTGCGGGGTCCAGGCTTTCCCATACACCTGAGAGGGCCTTTGACCTGGCATTTTGCGGTTGCGGGCTCCTTTGGAGTCGACGCCGTTCCTGTCGCGCAGACTGCGGTGTGCCGCGTCTTGGCGTGCGTGACACCACACCGCAGCTGGGTATGGCGTGCTCAGGAATCGCTGTGCCGGTTTCGGACCAGATCCTCCGGAACAGGCATCCCGCGGGCGGCTGGTTCTGCGTGCCCGGAGTCCAGGAGAGCTTGCGCCGCTCGCCAGATACTGTTGCCCGCGCGGTCGAAGTGCAATGGCGGTACTCCGATCACGGTCTCGCCCCGCCGATCATCGTCAACGCGCAAGGGTGGGCTCGGGGATTGAAACGCTCGGAAGGCTCCTGGTGAGGACACCACGGGCGAGGATCACAGGTAATCGAAGAATCGGATCCACCACGTCGGGGGGTACTCGGGCGGGTAGTAGGAGACGAGGTCGCTGACGCCGTCGTACCCCGTCCAGAGCAGGTGCTCGGAGATGACGGTGTAGCCGAGGGCTTCGAGGTCTTCCTCGACGCAGTGCCGGTCGGTGGCATGGAAGAGCTCGCGCTCCTCTGCCTCGCTGTAGCTCCCGGGATTTCCCACGGTCACAACGGCCAGGTTTCCGAAGTTGCTGATGGTCACCTTGATGTGTTCAGCGCTGTGGGCGGCGGTTGCCGGGATGACGATTGTCCCGTGGTGGCTGGCGTCCTGGACCTGGCGATCGACAACGCAGCTGCACTGGAACCGCGCGTCCAGACGGGCAGCGAGCTGCTCAAACCGGGCTCGGGTGGCGATGGGGTCGTATCCGCGGGGAAACTCCATGTGCTGCGGGTCGTCGAGTTGCCGGAGCAGCGCCCAGGCGCTCTGGTCATCGAGGGGCATATACGTCTTCTCCTTGCAGGTGTCGGTGGCTTGCTGACTGATTTCTGCTGCGTCGGGACCAGACTCCGGCGCCGGCCCGATGCCAGGTGACGGCGATGCCGATGTCAGCGGCTGAGTTCGTCGTCAGCCTTACGAAAGGACCAAGGCTCGAACTGGTGCGGATTGAACTCGCTCCTGGGCATGGTTTGTGGGGCAGTCCGCGCGCGACAGCTTGTTCTTCGAGGTATGGAGGGCCTCTGGGACCTCTGGGGACTCGCCGTGGTTTTCACCGTTCGCTGTAAGATTCGGGAACAAGCAGTCTGCTTGCCGTTTAACGTCCGGACACCTCGGGAGCGGAGGTCATTGATGTCTGCAGGACATACAACCAACCCTGGCAGACTCCCCGGGTGACCGGTTCGAACAGCTCGGGGGTCGAGATTTCGACGAGGAACTGGGTCAGCAGGTCTTGATGTCCTTCCTCGGTGCCCACCCGGTCCTCGAAATGCACGGCCTGTGCCCATTCGATGAGCTGACTTGGGCTCGCACGTCCAGCGATGGCCCTCTCCGCAGCGGCCGTTACGTGGCGACGACGCAAGGTGACAATCGGAGTTGGTGCGCCATGGCGGGTGCTTTTGGTGAGTTCGGGGAGCTCCCCTTGCCAGAGTACGAGGTCCTCGAGAGCCCGGATCACGTTCGCGTCCATGTCAGCCATCCCCATGATGGCATGAGGACCAGGCAGTGGTGATCTCCCCTCAGGTCGAACCGGCATGACCCGTCTGGGTTTCGCGCCGACTTCGTGGTGCTCGGGGTGGTTGCGGAGCTGGTTGGCGGCGAGGAAGCGGTCCTGCGACCGGAACGAGGCCAGTTCCGGCGGAGACCCGCCTCCGGGCGCCCAAGCCCCAGTCCTCGCCGAGCGGCCGACGTAGCGCCGCCCCGATCTGCCGCCACCCGGCGCCCGCCCAGCGACCGGGCCCGGCCGCTGAGCGCATGAACAGGGTGCGACGGGGGCCCACGTGTACTCGACCATCAGGACGGTCCTCACCAAACACCAGGCACCAGGCACCAGGCGCGGGTTGTGTGCCGTGCCGCATGGCCTCGGTACTTGACCTTGCAGTCGCCATAACGCTGAAGATGAAGCCATGTTGTCGATCAGTGATTTCAGCGAAATGTGCAATCTGCCGCCGCAGACGCTGCGGTACTACCACTCCGAGGGGCTGCTCGTTCCGGCGGATGTCGATGAGCGGACGGGCTATCGCTCGTACACGTTCACGCAGGTCGAGCAGGCCATGCTGATCACTGTCCTGCGCCGCACGGGGATGAGCGTGAAGCTGGTGGGCCGTGCCCTCGATGAGCCGGAGGCGGCCCTCGGCCTGCTGCGGCAGCATACGCGGGAGGTGCGGCGGCAGCGGCAGGCTCAGGATGAGGCGATCGACGATGCGCGGGAGTTCTTCACCTCGCCCCCCGAGGTGAGCCTGCGCCGGGTGGGCCGGATGACCGTGGTGTCCAAGCCCGTATCGAGCCCGTCGGCCGGGGGCGAAGGGTTTGACTGGGACGCGGCCGACGCCGCTGTGGCGGCGACTGTTGAGGACGTGGTCAAGGCCGTGGAGTCTTCTGGAGCCGAGGTGTCGGGGAGGCCGTGGCGGACCCTGGCCGCCGAGACCCCGGAGCAGAGGAGCCGGACGGTCGTCGGTGGGGGACCGGACTGGCTCGTGAAGGTTCCCGTCACGGCGGTCGAGGGTGCGCTGGCGTCTTTGCCGCGCGATGTCGAGGTGCAGACCTTCGAGGCCCGGGACGAACTGTCGATCTTCATCCCGGGTAAGAGTTCCATGGCCAAGTACGCCACCGCGCTCTCACGTCTGTTCACCCACCCTCTCGACGCCGCCTACGTCGACGCCTCCCGTATGCGCCAGGTGCTGCATGACGACGGCATCGAGACCGCCGCGGCGATCCGCGGACTCGACGAGCCGGGCGCGCCCGAATGAGCTGAGAGTGGCCGCGCCTCGCCAACCATCCGTACGCGGCGGGCTGGCGGGGGCGCGCGCGGGAAGTGCGAGGGGCCGGGTACGAAGCGGACGGTTTCGCTGCCGAGCCGTGGCTAACCCGCGAGAACACCCTGCTTCTCCAGCGCCTTGCGCAGTGCCCGCACGGCGTAGAAGGCGCGGCTCTTCACGGTGCCGGGCGGTACGCCGAGGTGCTCGGCCGCCTGGGCCACGCTGCATTCCAGGTAGTACATGAGACGGATGACGGTTCGCTGCTGCTCGTTCAGTTCCCGCAGGGCCTTGAGCACCGCCTGGGTGGTGATCGTGGATTCCGTGCTGTCCCAGGATGCGTCCAGGTCCTCGGCCGGCATGAGCTCCAGCGGCCGGTTCCGCCGGGCCCGATGGTGGTCGATGACGAGGTTCCTCGCCACCGTGAACAGCCATGGCCGGATGTGGTCACTGCGGGTGCCCAGGAACCGGTGATGCTTCCAGGCGCGGGCCGCGGTCTCCTGGAGGATGTCCTCCGCCTTGTGCCAGTCGCCGTCGAGCAGCCGCGTGGCGTACCGGACGAGCAGAGGCCCGTACCGGTCGTAGACATCTCGTACGAAGGCGTCGCAGTCGGCGTCCGATGTGACGTGCCAGGTGTGCGTCCGCGGCGGAGCGAGGGTGGTGGTCCCCGCTTCCATGATCCCGTTCATGGGTGGTGCCCGTTCCTGTTCAAGTGTTCTGTGGCCTGCTCGCCCGCATGCGCGGTCGAGTGGCTCAACACTCGTGGGGGGCCCTTAGCCGAACCTTGTCGTCTTCTTGTCGTGCCCTGCGGTGTCTACTGCCGCCCGCCCAGGCCCGGGACGTCGGCGGCGCGACGCGGGGTGAACCGTCGCCCTGTCCCGGGCGTTCACAGCACAGCGACACAGACCCGCGGAGTTCTTGGCGCACGGGCCGACGACCGACGCTCCGCCGCGCCTCCAGGGAGGTGTTCCGTCTCCGCCATGTCCCGGCGCCGTCGTCGGTGCCGAAACGAAAAGGAACATGCGTGACCGGTTCACGGCTTCGCCGCGTCCTGCTGTCCGGTGCAGTGGCGGTCGGCGCCCTGGTGCTGCGCAGGGCCACCGCTGCGCGGAACCGGGAGGCGATGCTTTCCTGCCGCCCTCTCCGGCACGGTGGGTGTGGGGTCCGCGTCCATGTCGAGGGCGGTGAGCCGGTCGCGGACCTGCTGGGCGCTGTGACGCATGGCTCGCTCGTCGGCGTTCTCGAGGGCCTTGACCCAGTCCGCTCGCGCGGCTTCCCGGTCGCCCTGGGCCAGCCGGGTGTCCCCGAGCCGCATCAGTGTGCCGATGGCGTTCCTGTGGTCACCCAGTTCCTCGAACGCCCGCGTCGCCCGCTGGTAGGTGGCCACCGATTCCTCGTAACGGCCGAGCGCACGGAGGATGTAACCCACGATGTCCCACCCCTGGGCCAGCTGCCACGGCGCGTCGAGGCGCTGGAACAAGGCGATGCCCTCTTCGCTGTACTGAAGGCCCTTCTCCAGCTGTCCCAGGTTGGAGTGGAACCAGGCGAGTTCGAGAAGGCACTCGGCCAGCCACAGCTCCTCACCGGTCTCCCGGGACAGCTCCAGTCCCCGCTCGGAGAACGTCACGGCCTCCTGGATACGGCCGGACAGGAACAGCGCGCACGCCATGACGTAGTGGGTTCGCGCCTGGTCGCCGGTCGCGTCGAGCTGCTCGAAGATCGTAGTGGCGCGTCGCAGGTGCTGCTGGGCTTCTTCCGGGTGGCCGAGATAGCCGTGGATGCTGCCCAGATGGCGCAGGCAACGGCCCTCTTCGAGCCGGTTGCCCTGGCGCCGGGCCACTTCGAGGGCGGGGGTCAGCGCGGCGATGGCTTCGGGCCAGAACTCCTGGCGGTGGAGATGTTCCTTGAGCGACCAGGCCAGCCCGGTGGTGTGGTGGTCGAGTTCCTGGCTCACGGCGCAGTGGAGCAGGCCGGTCAGTACCCGGTGCTCGGCGGTGAACCACCGGGTTGCCTGCTGGACGCCGGTGAATTTCTCCGGGTTGACACCCCGGCCGGGCGCTCCGAGGTCGAGTTCGGCCGTCGTGTCCTGCTTGAGGAGTTGGTTGGCCTCGTAGGCGGTGAACATGTAGTGGTCCAGCACCCGCAGGGTGGCGTGGTGGCGTTCCTGGGGGGTGTCGTGGATCTGGGCGAGTTCGCCGGCGTAGTTGCGGAGGAGGTCGTGCAAGCTGTAGCGGCCGGGCAGCGGTTGTTCCACGAGGCAGGAACTGATCAGGGCGGCGAGTGCGCGGCGGGTCTGGGCGAGGGGCAGGCCGACCAGGCCGGCGG
>NZ_JBJHPC010000146.1:0-13545 GCF_045257485.1 Streptomyces sp. YS-3
CTCCGTATCCCGTCAATTCGCGACGAACAGTGACGGAGTGCGTGCGTTATGTGATGTGCTGGAGACCGGCCGCTGACCGGTGGAGTCGGGGGAGTGAGGGAGGCGAGTGGTATGGGGGCGGAGCAGATCCGGCGAT
This sequence comes from Streptomyces sp. YS-3, assembly GCF_045257485.1. Taxonomy (NCBI): domain Bacteria; kingdom Bacillati; phylum Actinomycetota; class Actinomycetes; order Kitasatosporales; family Streptomycetaceae; genus Streptomyces; species Streptomyces sp. YS-3. The sequence continues at coordinate 137 of NZ_JBJHPC010000146.1, forward strand.
GGGAGTCGGGGGCGCTCGCGCACGCGGTCTCCGATCCCTTCGGGCAGGGACCGTTGCCCTGGCTGCGCGGTGGGGAGCACTACTTCGACGACACCGGGCACGTCGTGCCCTGGTACGTCGAGCCCGCCCGGCTCGGCCTGGGGCGGGCCGCCGGTCCCCGTACCGCCGACGACGTACGGATGCAGATCAAGGGGTTCGCCTCCACCGGGGCCGTCGCGCCCGGTGAGGCGGTCGACTTCCACATCACCGTCAACCCGCCGCAGCAGTTCTCGGTCGACATCTACCGCATCGGGCACTACGGCGGCGACGGGGCCGCCCACGTCGCGACCAGCCCCCGGCTCGCCGGGATCGTGCAGCCCGCGCCGCTCACCGCCAACCGGACCGTCTCCTGCCACCACTGGTGGCTCTCCTGGCGCTACCAGGTCCCCTCGTCCGCCGCGCTCGGCGCGTACGTCGCCGTGCTCACCACCGTCGACGGATACCGGTCGCACATCCCCTTCACCGTCCGCGACAGCCGCCCCGCCGATCTGCTGCTCCTGCTCCCCGACATCACCTGGCAGGCCTACAACCTCTTCCCCGAGGACGGCCGCACCGGCGCCTCGCTCTACCACGCGTGGGACGACGAGGGGCGGCTCCTCGGGGAGGAGGACGCCGCCATGACCGTCTCCTTCGACCGGCCGTACGCGGGCGCGGGCCTGCCGCTGCACGTGGGGCACGCGTACGACTTCATCCGCTGGGCCGAGCGGTACGGATACGACCTCGCCTACGCCGACACCCGCGATCTGCACGCCGGACGCGTCGACGCCACCCGCTACCGGGGCCTGGTCTTCCCCGGCCACGACGAGTACTGGTCGGCCCCCATGCGCCGCACGGTCGAGCTCGCCCGCGAGCACGGCACCTCGCTGGTGTTCCTCTCCGCCAACACCCTCTACTGGCAGGTCGACCTCACCCCGTCGCCCTCGGGCGTGCCCGACCGGCTGCTGACCTGCCGCAAGCGGCGCGGGCCCGGCCGGCCGGCGCTGTGGCGGGAAGTCGCGCGGGCCGAACAGCAGTTGCTGGGGATCCAGTACGCGGGGCGCGTGCCCGAGCCGTCCCCATTGGTGGTGCGGAACGCCAGGCACTGGCTCTGGGAGGCCACCGGCGCGGGCGAGGGCGACGAGATCGACGGCCTGGTCGCGGGCGAGGCCGACCGCTACTACCCGCGCACCGCGCTCCCCGAGCACCAGGACCGCATCCTGCTCGCCCACTCGCCGTACCGCGACAGCGAGGGCGCCACCCGGCACCAGGAGACCTCGCTCTACCGGGCCCCCTCCGGCGCGCTCGTCTTCGCCTCCGGCACCTTCGCCTGGTCCCCGGCGCTCGACCGGCCCGGCCACACCGACCCCCGCATCCAGCGCGCCACCGCCAACCTCCTCGACCGGATCTGCAAGCGGGACTGACGACGGGAAGAGCCCCCGTCGCCGGGTACTCGTCACGTGCGAGAGAATCGGAAGCGCTCCTGGATCAATCTACGCGGAGGAACCGTGTCCGGATTTGTAGAAAAGCCCGAGCCGATTCATGTCCCGGGCCTCACCCACCTCCACACGGGCAAGGTCCGCGACCTCTACCGGAACGAGGCCGGCGACCTGGTGATGGTCGCCAGCGACCGGATGTCCGCGTACGACTGGGTGCTGCCGACCGAGATCCCCGACAAGGGCCGGGTGCTCACCCAGCTCTCGCTGTGGTGGTTCGACCGGCTGGCCGACCTCGTCCCGCACCACGTACTCTCCACCGACCTCCCCGAGGGCGCCCCCGCCGACTGGGCCGGGCGCACGCTCATCTGCAAGTCGCTGCGGATGGTCCCGGTGGAGTGCGTGGCGCGCGGCTACCTCACCGGCTCCGGCCTCGTGGAGTACGAGGAGTCCCGTACGGTCTGCGGGCTGGCGCTGCCCGAGGGGCTCAGCAACGGCTCCGAGCTGCCCGCGCCGATCTTCACGCCCGCCACGAAGGCCGCCGTCGGCGACCACGACGAGAACGTCAGCTACGAGGAGGTCGCCCGCCAGGTCGGCGCGGAGACCGCCGCGCTGCTGCGCCAGACGACGCTCGCCGTCTACGGCCGCGCCCGCGACATCGCCCGTGAGCGCGGGATCGTCCTCGCCGACACCAAGTTCGAGTTCGGCTTCGAGACCGTCGACGGCGAGGAGCGGCTCGTCCTGGCCGACGAGGTCCTCACGCCCGACTCCTCGCGGTTCTGGCCGGCCGAGACCTGGGAGCCGGGCCGGGCGCAGCCGTCGTACGACAAGCAGTTCGTGCGCGACTGGCTGACCTCCGCCGCCTCCGGCTGGGACCGCCACGGCGAGCAGCCGCCGCCCCCGCTGCCGCAGGAGGTCGTGGATGCCACCCGGGCCAAGTACCTGGAGGCATACGAGCAGCTGACCGGCACCAGCTGGGGCTGAGCATACGAAGAAGCCCCCGGCCTGATGACCGGGGGCTTCTTCTCGCTGAGCGGACGACGAGATTCGAACTCGCGACCCTCACCTTGGCAAGGTGATGCTCTACCAACTGAGCCACGTCCGCATGCGCCGTAGCGCGGAGCCAACTATACCCAACCGCGGCGGCGGGCGAGACGCACCGCCGTGTGACGGTTCTCCGCACCCAGCTTCGAGGCGGCCGAGGAGAGGTAGTTCCGGACGGTCCCCGGGGAGAGGCCGGCCCGTTCCGCGATCTCCGCGACGGGCGCCCCGTCGGCCGCCAGCTCCAGGACCTCGGCCTCGCGCGCGGTGAGCGGGGAGTCCCCGGCGGAGATCGCGTCGGCCGCCAACTCCGGGTCCACATAGCGGTTTCCGGCGTGTACGGACCTGATGATCTCCGCCAGTCCGCGCGCGCTCACCGTCTTCGGTACGAAGCCGCGCACCCCGGCCGCGAGCGCCCGCTTGAGGTGGCCCGGCCGCCCGTGGCTCGTCACGATCATGGTGCGGCAGCCGGGCAGTTCGGCCCGCAGGGATGTGGCGACACTCACACCGTCCGCCCCCGGCATCTGGAGGTCGAGGACGGCCACATCGGGCCGGTGGGCGCGGGCCATCGCCAGCGCCTCGGGCCCGGAGGCGGCCTCGGCGACCACGGTGAGGTCGTCCTCCAGGCCGAGCAGCGCGGCCAGCGCGCCCCGGATCAGATGCTCGTCGTCGGCGAGCAGGACCCGTACGGGCGCCGGCCGCCCCTCGGACCTCGTCATACGGTCAGCTCCTCGGCCGGTTCCGCCGCACCGCACAGCGGCACGGTCGCGGTCAGCAGGAAGCGCGTCCCCGAGCGGGCCGCCTCCAGGGTGCCGCCCATCGGGGCGAGCCGTTCGCGCAGCCCCGCCAGGCCCGAACCGGGGGCGGCGGGGGCGAGGCCGGACACGCCGTCGTTCTCCACGACCAGGGTGACGGCGGGGCCGTCGGCCGCGAGCCGGATGGCGCAGCCGCGCGCGTTGCCGTGCCGCAGCACGTTGGTGGTGGCCTCGCGCACCACCCAGCCGAGCGCCGACTGCACCCCGGCGGGCAGCCCGGTGGCCGTGCCGGTGACCGTGCAGTCGATCCCGGCCGCCTCCAGCACGCCCCGGGCCCCGTCGAGTTCGACGCCCAGGTCCGCTTCGCGGTAGCCGCGCACCACTTCCCGTACCTCTCGTTGCGACTCCCGCGCGATGCGCTGGACCTCGATCATCTGGGCCACCGCCTCCGGCCGGCCGCGCTCGGCGAGCTGGACGGCGAGCTCGCTCTTGAGGGCGATCACCGCGAGGTTGCGGCCGAGCACATCGTGCATGTCCCGCCCGAAGCGGAGCCGTTCCTCGGCCACGGCGAGGCGCGCCTGGACGTCCCTGGCCTCCTCGGCCTGCCACATGTTGCGCAGCCCCCAGGCCCCCGGCCGGACCGTGACCAGCATCAGCGCCCCCGCGATCACCACCGTCGGCAGCGGCGCGACCAGTTCCACGCCCCGCGCCCCGGTGGCCGCGAAGGAGGCGGTGACCAGGAGCGCGTAGCCCAGGCAGTGCAGCAGGAAGGTGCGGACCGGCACCAGCAGGGCGTACGGGATCATCAGCGCGATCGGCAGATCGGCCAGGAGCAGCGGGAACACACTGGGCGTGTCCGTGGCGGCGACGGCCGCGAGCAGCACGGTGCCGGCGCCGAGCAGGGCCGCCGGGGCGGCCAGCAGCCGGCGCGGGAAGGCGCTGTGGCCGAGGTAGTCGTCGTAGGCGGGGCCGATCCGGCGGGTGCCCACCACGCACTGCGCGATGTTCACGGCGAGCAGCGCCGCGCCGAGGACCGTGCTCAGCGCGCCGCGCGGCCCGGCCGCGAGCAGCGGCAGGACACCCCAGGTCAGCAGGAAGAACCAGAGCATCGCCGCCATGGTGTTGCGCGTGTACAGGTCCATCTTCTGGATCCTGCTGCGCTCCTGCCAGCGCCGTCGCCAGCCGCCGATCCGGCGTATCCGACCGAGCACCCCGTCCGTCCCCCCGTGTCAGCGCCGCGGTTCCCAGCGGAACCGCCTGCGTACAGCAAACACGCCGAGCAGCGTCCAGGCCACCGCCGTGGCGAGCCGGCCGAGGATGTCGGCGCCGTCGAGCGCTCCCGTCCAGCCGCCTCTGATCAGGGCGATCGCCGGGGAGAGCGGCAGGAGTTCGCAGACCGAGGCCAGCGCGTCGGGCATCAGGTCCACCGGGACGACCAGGCCGGAGCCGGCCATCGACAGGAGCATCACCGGCATCACGGAGATCTGCGCGCTCTCCGCGGAGCGGGTGAAGGCCGCGGTCGCCGCCGCGAGTACGCACATCAGCAGCATGCCGAGCAGCAGCCCCGCCACCGCGAGCCACACCGCGCGGGGCGCGGCGACGTCCAGGGCCGCCGTGCAGCCGGCCGCGAGCAGCACGCACTGGACCAGCGCCAGCGTGACCGCCGGGAGCGCGGCGCCCGCCAGGATCTCCAGGTCCCGCAGTTCGCCGGTGCGCAGCCGCTTGAGGACGAGCTCCTCACGGCGTACGACGAAGACGCCGGTCAGCGCCGAGTAGACGGCGAAGAGCAGGACGTAGCCGAGCGAGCCGGGCAGCAGGACCGTGCCGACGGTCAGTCCGCTGTCCGCGAGGTCCATGCCGTCGACGGCCGAGCTCATGGAGAAGGTGAGCATCGCGGGCAGCACCAGGGCGGTGAACATCGCCGCCTTGTTGCGGCCGAGCAGGGTGAGTTCGGCGCGGGCGAGCGCCTTCATCCGGGACGCGGGGGTGCTCGCCGACGGCGTACCGGTGCGCGGCAGGGGCAGGTGTGTGGTGCTCATCGGGTCGGCTCCTGTTCCCGGGCGATGTGCAGGAAGGCCTCTTCGAGGGTGGCCGAGCGGATGTCGAGACCGCGCAGCTCGACGCGGTTGTCCCGGGCCCACAGCAGCAGTTCGGTGGCGGTGTGCTGGAGGGCGGTGGTCCGCAGCCGTACGGTCCGGCCCTCGCACTCGTGGGCGCCGACGCCGAGCCGGGCCAGTGGGGGCAGGTCGCCCAGGTGGTAGCCGTCGGGCAGGTCGAAGCAGAGGCGGGAGGGCTGGGCGGCGACCACCTCGGCCACCCGCCCGGCGGCGGCGATGCGCCCCTCGTGCAGGATCGCGAGCCGTTCGGCGAGCGCCTCGGCCTCCTCCAGGTAGTGCGTGGTGAGCAGCACGGTGGTGCCCGTGTCCCGCAGTTCGCGGACCAGCTCCCAGGTGGTGTGGCGGCCCTCGGCGTCCAGGCCGGTGGTCGGCTCGTCGAGGAAGAGCACCTCGGGCCGGGCGAGCAGGGCGAGCGCGAGGTCGAGGCGCCGCTTCTCGCCGCCGGAGAGCTGCTTGACGCGTACGTCCGCGCGCCGGGCGAGCCCGACCAGCTCCAGCGCCTCGCCCACGGGCCGGGCTCCGCCGGTGCAGCCGGCCCACATCCGTACCGTCTCGGCGACCGTCAGCTCGGACGGGAAGCCGCCCTCCTGGAGCATCACCCCGGTGCGGGGGCGTACGGCGGCGCGTTCGGTGTACGGGTCGTGGCCGAGCACCCGGACCGTTCCGCCGCTCGGCGGGGTGAGGCCTTCGAGCAGTTCGACGGTGGACGTCTTGCCGGCGCCGTTGGTGCCGAGCAGCGCGAAGAGCTCACCGCGCGCCACGGAGAAGGAGATTCCACGGACGGCCTCGAAGCCCCCGGCGTAGGTGCGCCGCAGCTCCTCGACCTCGATCACATCTGGCATGCGTCCAGCGTTCCGCGGGAGCGGGGCCGGGGGCAGTGCGCGGTGTCACCGCCGCTCATGACAAATGTCAGCGCGTCCTCGTGCGCACACGACGAAGGCCCCGGTCTGATGACCGGGGCCTTCGCCTTCTGAGCGGACGACGAGATTCGAACTCGCGACCCTCACCTTGGCAAGGTGATGCTCTACCAACTGAGCCACGTCCGCATTGCTGCCGCTCGGCTCTCACCGGGCGGTGCGAACACCACTCTACCTGATCCACAACCGTGGTCGGTAAGCGATGCAGAGCGGGTGACAGGAATTGCACACTGCGCCTTCCCCCTGGAAGGGGGATGTTCTACTACTGAACTACACCCGCACGCTCCGGTGGACCGGGCCTTTCGGCCTTGCCCCTCGGCGTGCTCCAGACTCTAGCCGATCACCCCGGGTGCCGTGCAACTCGGTTGCCGGGGCCCGCACTCCGGGGGCCCCGGCGCCGCTCGCGTCCGGCCGCTCAGCTCGCCGCGCTGAACGCCTCGTAGACCTTCTTGGGGATGCGCCCCCGGGTCGGCACCTCCATGTGGTGCGAGCGGGCCCAGGCACGGACCGCCGCCGGGTCGGGGGCGACGTCGGTGTGCCGGAAGGCCTTACCGGACCTCGACTGCTTGCGCCCGGCCTTCACATACGGTGCCAGAGCCTTGCGCAGCTTCTTCGCATTGACGAGATTGAGATCGATCTCGTAGGCCTTCCCGTCCAGGCCGAACGTGACCGTTTCCGCCGCTTCTCCGCCGTCCAGGTCGTCGGAGAGCGTGACTACTACGCGCTGAGCCACGGATATCGGTTCCTTCCTGTGGTCCGCCGTTCTCACGTGTCTGACGTGCGGCGATCCCGGCCTACTGGCTGTTTTGGAGCAAGGCTGTTTCTCTCGGGTTTCCCCCGAGAAGCCTTTGTACAGCCGCCAGCATTGCATTGTGAAGCCCAGACAATTGCATCCGCGTGTCCGATCGCAATGTACGGGGACGGTTTTTTTCCGGGGTTTCCCGGGATTTTTCCCACACACGGTCGGGACCGAAACCGGAACGTGATCGGACCTCTTCGATATCTACTCGCGTAGATTTTCCGGCCGGGTACTCTGAGGGAACCGCCTTCGCACCACACCACCACGGGAGTGCCAGTGGCACGCGTCGTAGTCGACGTCATGCTCAAGCCGGAGATCCTCGACCCGCAGGGACAGGCGGTGCAGCGCGCACTGCCCCGTCTCGGCTTCGAGGGGATCGCCGACGTTCGCCAGGGGAAGCGTTTCGAACTCGATGTGGAGGGGCCCCTCGACGAGGCCGCCCTCGCCCGCATCCACGAGATGGCCGAAACGTTCCTCGCCAACACCGTCATCGAGGACTTCACCGTGAAGGTCGAGGAGTCCAAGTGACTGCTCGCATCGGTGTCGTCACCTTCCCCGGAACGCTCGACGACCGCGACAGCCTGCGGGCCGTGCGGATCGCGGGTGCCGAGCCGGTGTCGCTGTGGCACCGCGACAAGGACCTCAAGCAGGTCGACGCGGTCGTCCTGGCCGGCGGCTTCTCCTACGGCGACTACCTGCGGGCCGGAGCCATCTCCCGCTTCTCGCCGGTGATGGAGACGGTCATCGACCAGGCGAAGGCCGGCATGCCGGTGCTCGGCATCTGCAACGGCTTCCAGGTCCTCACCGAGTCCCACCTGCTGCCGGGCGCCATGCTCCGCAACAACCACCTGCACTTCATCTGCCGCGAGCAGAAGCTGCGGGTGGAGAACGCGCGGACCGCGTGGACCGCCGACTACGAGGCGGGCCAGGAGATCCGGGTCCCGCTGAAGAACATGGACGGCCGGTACGTCGCCGACGAGCGCACGCTCGACGAGCTGGAGGCCGAGGGCCGCGTCGCCTTCCGCTACCTGGACATGAACCCCAACGGCTCGCTCCGCGACATCGCCGGCATCACCAACGCCGCCGGCAACGTCGTCGGTCTGATGCCGCACCCCGAGCACGCCGTGGAGCCGCTGGTCGGCACCGGCCGCACCGACGGCCTCGGTTTCTTCACCTCGATCCTCAAGAAGCTGGTCAACGCCTGATGAGCCTCGACACCGTCAAGCACGCCACCGGGACGCCCGACGTCGAGCAGCCGTGGAAGGAGCTCGGCCTCAAGGAGGACGAGTACGCCCGGATCCGCCAGATCCTGGGCCGCCGCCCCACCGGCGCCGAGCTCGCCATGTACTCCGTGATGTGGTCGGAGCACTGCTCGTACAAGAGCAGCAAGGTCCATCTGCGCCAGTTCGGCGAGAAGACGCCCGAGAACGACGCGATGCTCGTGGGCATCGGCGAGAACGCGGGCGTCGTCGACGTCGGCCAGGGCTACGCGGTCACCTTCAAGGTGGAGTCCCACAACCACCCCAGCTACATCGAGCCGTACCAGGGCGCGGCCACCGGGGTCGGCGGCATCGTCCGCGACATCCTGGCGATGGGCGCCCGCCCGGTCGCGGTCGTCGACCCGCTGCGCTTCGGCGCGGCCGAGCACCCCGACACCAAGCGCGTCCTGCCGGGCGTGGTCGCGGGCATCGGCGGCTACGGCAACTGCCTGGGCCTGCCGAACATCGGCGGCGAGGTCGTCTTCGACGAGTGCTACCAGGGCAACCCGCTGGTCAACGCCGGCTGCATCGGTGTGATGAAGCACGAGGACATCCACCTCGCGAAGGCCTCGGGCCCCGGCAACAAGGTGATCCTCTACGGCGCCCGTACCGGCGGCGACGGCATCGGCGGTGTCTCGGTCCTGGCCTCGGAGACCTTCGAGTCGACGGGTCCCGCCAAGAGGCCCGCGGTCCAGGTCGGCGACCCCTTCCAGGAGAAGCTCCTCATCGAGTGCACCCTGGAGATCTTCCGGGAGAAGCTGGTCGCGGGCATCCAGGACCTGGGCGGCGCGGGCCTGTCCTGCGCGACCTCGGAGCTGGCTAGCGCCGGCTCCGGCGGTATGCGCGTGGACCTGGAGACGGTCCCGCTGCGCGACGCCACGCTCTCGCCGGAGGAGATCCTCATGAGCGAGTCCCAGGAGCGCATGTGCGCGGTGGTCGAGCCGCGGTACGTGGACCGCTTCATGGAGATCTGCGAGAAGTGGGACGTCATCGCCACCGTGATCGGTGAGGTGACGGACGGCGAGCGTCTTGAGATCTTCTGGCACGGCGAGCAGATCGTGGACGTACCGCCGCGGACCGTGGCGCACGAGGGCCCGGTGTACGAGCGTCCCTACGCCCGTCCTTCCTGGCAGGACGCGCTCCAGGCGGACGACGCGGGCAGGCTGCCGCGGCCGTCGACGCCCGAGGAGCTGCGGGCGCAGGTCCTGCGCCTGGTCGGCTCCCCCAACCAGGCGTCCAAGGCCTGGATCACGGACCAGTACGACCGCTTCGTGCAGGGCAACACCGTCCTCGCGCAGCCCGAGGACGCGGGCATGGTCCGTATCGACGAGGAGTCGAACCTCGGTGTCGCGATGGCGACGGACGGCAACGGCCGGTACGCGAAGCTCGACCCGTACACGGGCGCGCAGCTCGCGCTGGCCGAGGCGTACCGCAACGTGGCCGCCTCCGGCGCGAAGCCGCTGGCCATCTCGGACTGCCTGAACTTCGGTTCGCCCGAGGACCCGGACGTGATGTGGCAGTTCGCCGAGGCCACCCGGGGTCTCGCGGACGGCTGCCTCCAGCTCGGTACGCCGGTGACCGGCGGCAACGTCTCGCTCTACAACCAGACCGGTGACACCGCCATCCACCCGACGCCGGTGGTCGCGGTCCTCGGTGTGATCGACGACGTCACGCGCCGTACGCCGATCGCCTTCGCGGAGCAGGGCCAGCTGCTGTACCTCCTCGGTGACACCCGTGAGGAGTTCGGCGGTTCGGCCTGGTCCCAGGTGATCCACGACCACCTGGGCGGGCTGCCGCCGCGGGTGGACCTGGACCGGGAGAAGCTGCTCGGCGAGATCCTGATCTCGGCCTCGCGCGACGGGATGATCGACGCGGCGCACGACCTGTCCGACGGCGGACTGGTCCAGGCCGTGGTCGAGTCCTGCCTGCGGGGCGGGAACGGGGCGCGGCTGGTGGTCCCGGACGGGCTCTCCGCGTTCACCTTCCTCTTCAGCGAGTCCGCGGGACGGGCGGTCGTCGCGGTGCCGCGCAGCGAGGAGCTCCGCTTCACGGACATGTGCGGGGCCCGGGGCCTGCCGGCGACCCGTATCGGTGTCGTCGACGGGGATTCCGTCGAGGTGCAGGGCGAGTTCACGGTGGGCCTGGCGGAGCTGCGCGAGGTCCACGAGGCGACGATTCCGGCGCTGCTGGCGTGAGGTGATCCGTCCCCCCGTACGGGGGAAGGGGCCCCGGGGATCTCCCCGGGGCCCCTTCGTCTTCGTCGGTTTCTTCGGGTTTCCCTCGCCTTTCCCGGGGCTCAGCCGGCCTGGCGCGGCAGGCGGGCCGCCAGGACGGCCGCCGCCGCCATCAGTACCGCGCCCACCACGAACACCACGTCCATCCCGGTGGTGAGGGCCTGGACCCCCGAGGCGTGCGCCGGCCCGCGCAGCGCGCCGAGCCCGCTCGTGGAGCCGCCCGGCCCCTTCGCCTCGTAGACCCGGCTCAGCAGGGTGCCGAACAGGGCCGTGCCCAGGGCGTTGCCGAGGGTCTGGAAGAAGCGGGTGCCCGTCGTCGCGACGCCCAGCTGCCGGGGCGGGGCGGCCTGCTGGACGATCAGGACGAGCTGTCCGACGAGCAGACCGAACCCGACGCCCATCAGCAGCAGTTCGCCCCGGATCTGCCACAGGCTGCTGGACACCCCGGTGGTCGCCAGCAGGACCAGGGCCGCCGTCGCCGCCGTCGAGCCGGCCAGGACGAACGTCTTCTGCGACCAGCCGCGTGCCGCGAGCCGCTCCGAGGCGATACCCACCGCCGTCATCCCGATCGCCATCGGGATCAGGTAGAGGCCGGCCGAGGTGGCCTCGATGCCCCGGACGACCTGGAGGTAGATCATCACGTACACCAGGGTGCCCATCATGGCGGCCCCGACCAGCCCCTGGATGGCGAAGCCGAGCCGCATCGCGGGGACCTTGAACATCGACAGCGGCAGGATCGGTTCGGCCGCCGTGGTCTGGCGGCGCAGGAACAGTGCCAGTGCCGCCGCGCTCGCCGCCGCGAGGCCGAGGATCTGCGGCGAGGACCAGGCGTAGTCCTTGCCGCCCCACTCCGTCACCAGCAGCAGGGACACCGAGAACGCCGCCGCGAGCGCCGCGCCCGCGAAGTCGATCCGGTGCCGCACCGGGGTCACCGGCAGTCGCAGCACCATGGCCGCCCCGACCAGCACGGCGATACCGACGGGCAGGTTGACGTAGAAGATCCAGCGCCAGTCGGCGTGGTCCGCGAGCGTGCCGCCGAGCCACGGTCCGAGCGCCATGCCGGCGCCGGCCACCACCCCGCCGATGCTGCCGCCCTTGCCGCGTCCGCCGCCCGCGCCGCCGCCGTTCCCGGGGGCCTGGAGCTGGGCGAGGACCACCATGGTCACGCTCATCAGACCGCCGCCGCCGACGCCCTGCACCGCGCGGGCCGCGATGAGTTCACCCATGGACTGCGCGGCCCCGCACAGCGCCGAGCCGAGCAGGAAGGTGGCGATGGCGCCCACGAACACCTTCTTGGCGCCGATGGTGTCGCACAGCTTCCCGTACAGCGGCAGCACGGCCGCCGAGGCGAGCGCGAACGCGCTGATCAGCCACGGGATCTTGTCCATGCCGTGCACCGGGTCGAGGTCCCGGACGATCGGGACGGTCGCGGCCGAGACGATGTTGGTGTCGAGCACCGCGAGCAGGATCGTCACCAGGCAGACGGCGAACGCGATCTTCGTACGGGCCGGCGACATCGGGGTGCCGGCCGCGGCGGCCGGTGTGCTGGTACGCGGGACCGTCCGCGCTGCTTCGGGCATGGCTGTGCCCGGTGTCCTGGACATGGTGAATTCCCCCTCCGGGGCGTCGGACGGGCCGTACGCCGTGGTCGTCTTCGGCACCACTGTGGAGCATGTAGCTATACCGAGTCAATGTTTTATCCAGGATCAATATTCATCCTGGTACAGTGACGCTCATGGTGGAGTACGAGGAGTCACCCCCGGCCGGTCTGGGCCTGCGGGAGCGCAAGAAGTGGCAGACCCGGCGCCGGCTCATGGGTGCGGCGGTGGAGCTCTTCACCGAGCGGGGCTTCGACAAGGTCTCGGTGGCGGAGATCGCCGAGGCGGCCGAGGTGTCGAAGATGACCGTCTTCAACCACTTCGGCAGCAAGGAGGACCTGGCGCTCGGGCCGGTGGAGGAGCACATCGAGGACGTGGTCCGCGCCGTCCGCGAGCGCGCGCCGGGCGACTCCGCGACCACCGCCGTGCGCCGCCACTACCTGGCGGCGGTGGCGGCCCGGGACCCCGCGGTGGGCCTCTGCGACCGCCCGCTCGTCGTCAAGCTGCTGCGGCTCATCATGGAGACCCCGGTCCTGCTGAACCGGGCCCACGCGGCGCTCGTCCGCAGCTCCGACCTGCTCGCGGAGGCGCTGTACGAGGAGACCGGGGACCCGGTGCTCGCGCGGGTCGCGGCGGCGCAGCTGATGGGTACGCGCGCGACGCTGGTCGGCGAGAACCACCGACGGCTGCTGCTCGGCGACCCGGCCGAGCGGATCGTGCCGGACGCGGAGCGGTTGGCGGGGGAGGCGTTCGACTTGGTGGAGTTCGGCTTGGGCAACTTCGCAACGAGGTAGCCCCTCGACCCCCGTTCGGCTGCGGCCCGGGCCGGCCGGGTCTTTGTCTGCAGGTGGCGGTGGGCTGGTCGCGCAGTTCCCCGCGCCCCTAGGGGGTCGGCCGCAGCCGGAGCAGTTGGCTCAGCCACCGGGCCCTGAAGGGGCGCGGGGAACTGCGCGACCAGCCACCCACGGCCCGCAGCCGAAGACCGGGCCTTCAAGGGGCGCGGGGAACTGCGCGACCAGCCACCCACGGCCCGCAGCCGAAGACCGGGCCTTCAAGGGGCGCGGGGAACTGCGCGACCAGCCACAGCGCACCCGCAGACGAATGACCGGCCCGACAGGGGCGCGGGGAACTGCGCGAGCAACCCACAACCGGCCCGCAGACAAACCCCCGGCCCAGGGAACGGCGCGGGCAACCCATCACCACCCGCACACGAACCCCCGCCCCAATAGGCTCCCCGC